>JALUWE010000204.1 GCA_027019845.1 Anaerolineales bacterium
CAAATCAGACAAATCAGACAAATCAGACAAATCAGACAAGTAAGACAAATCAGACAAGTAAGACAAACCGGAGACGAGCCATGATCACCCCCGATAAAATCATCCGCACCACGTGCCCCTATTGCGGCGTGGGCTGCCAGATGGACCTGCACGTTAAGGACAAGCTGATCTACCGCGTCACCGCGCCCTTCGAGGCCGCGCCCAATTACGGGATGCTGTGCGTCAAAGGCCGCTTCGGCACGGACTACGTCCGCCACCCCCGGCGGGTGCGCAAACCGCTGATCCGCCAGAACCGCGAGCAGGGCCGCTCCGCGCCGCCCATCTGGAAGGAAGTCTCCTGGGACCAGGCCCTGGACTTCGTGGCTGATGAACTCGTCCGCATCGCGCGGCAGCACGGCGGGGACGCCATCGCCACCTACGCCAGCGCCAAAGCCACCAACGAAGACAACTACATCTTCCAAAAACTGTGGCGCGCCCTGTTCCAGACCAACAACGTGGACCACTGCGCCCGACTGTGCCACGCCGGATCGGTCACCGGGCTGCAACTCTCCATCGGCTCGTCCGCCATGTCCAATTCCATCGCGGAAATGGAAGACCTGGACGTGTTCATCGTCACCGGCTCGAACACCACCGAAACCCACCCGGTGATCGCCAACTTTTTGAAGCGCGCGGTGCGCAAAAACGGGGCCAGGCTGATCGTGATCGACCCGCGGCGTATCGAACTGGTGGATTTCGCCACCCTGTACTTGCAGCAAAAGCCCGGCACCGATGTGGCCGTGTTCAACGCCATGGCGCACGTGGTGGTCAAAGAAAAACTCTACGACCCGGATTTCATCGCCAGCCGCACCGAAGGGTTCGAGGACTACGTCGAATCGCTGGAGGCGTACACCCCGGAATGGGCCGAGCAGGTCAGCGGGGTGCCCGCGGAGGACATCCGCCGGGCCGCGCGGCTGTACGCGGCCGCGGAGCGCGGCGCGATCTACTGGGGCATGGGCATCAGCCAGTCCACCCACGGCACGGACAACACCCTCTCGCTGGTCAACCTGGCGATGATGTGCGGGCACGTGGGCAAACCGGCCACCGGCCTCAACCCGCTGCGCGGCCAGAACAACGTGCAGGGCTGCTCGGACAGCGGCGGCCTGCCCAACGTGTTCACCGCGTACCAGCGCGTGGACGACGAGCAGGCCCGGGCAAAATTCGAGCGTTACTGGGGCGTCGAACTCAACCCCGTGCCCGGCCTGACCGCCACCGAAATGGTGGACGCCGCGGTGACCGGCGGGGTGCGCGCCATGTTCGTGATGGGCGAAAACCCCATGATGTCCGAACCCAACCAGAACCACGCCCGCCACGCGCTCGAAAAGCTCGAGCTGCTGGTCTGCCAGGACATCTTCGTCAACGAAACCGGCCAGATGGCCGACGTGGTCCTGCCCGCTGCCAGCTTCGCGGAGAAGGACGGCACGTTCACCAACTCCGACCGCCGCGTGCAGCGCTGCCGGGCCGCGGTGCCCCCCGTCGGGGAGGCGCGCCCCGATTGGGACATCCTGTGCGACCTGGGCCGGCGGATCGAAAAACGGCTGGGGCGCACACTGGAACACGGCTTCGAATTCTCCCACCCCTCCGAAATCTGGGAGGAGATGCGCGCGGTCACGCCCGCGTTCCGGGGCATCACCTACGAACGGATCGAGCGCGAGGGCGGCGTCCACTGGCCCTGCCCGGACCCCGAGCACCCCGGCACGCCCTACCTGTTCGCGGAGGGGTTCCCGCGCGGGCGCGGCAAATTCTGGGAGGTCAACTTCGCCACCATCAGCGAGCTGCCCGACGAGGAATACCCCTTCAACATGACCACTGGCCGGGTGCTCTACCACTGGCACGGCAGCACGCTGAGCGGCCATTCCGCGCTGGAACACGCCTTCCCGGAGGCCGTGTGCGAGATTCACCCCGAAGACGCGGAACAGCTCGGGGTAGAGACCGGCGATTGGGTGCAGGTCAGCTCGCGCCGCGGCGCGATCAAGATGCGCGCCCTGGTGACGGGACGCTCCCCGCGCGGCACGGTGTTCGTCCCCTTCCACTTCGCGGAGGCCGCGGCCAACCTGCTCACCCTCGACCGCATCGACCCGCGCGCCAAAATCCCGGACTATAAGAACACCGCGGTCAAAGTCGAACCCACCACCCCGCCCGAAGGCTGGGACGAAGGCTACCAACAGCCGCTGCTCGAGCGCGGCGCGATCAAAGACCCGGTGCAGGTACATTGAGGGGGGAAATCCGGTGATGACACAACGCCCGATCCAGGATTTTTACCCCGACGAGCTGGCCGTGTGTTACGGCTGTGGCCGGCTGAACGAGCACGGCCTGCACGTGCAAACCTTCTGGGACGGCAAAGAGGGCAAGGCCACCTTCCGGCCGCGTCCCTACCACACCGCCATCCAGGGCTACGTGTATGGCGGCCTGATCGCCTCCCTGATCGATTGCCACGGCACCGGCACCGCGGCCGCGGCGGCCTACCAGCAGGCCGGGCGCGAGCCGGGCAGCCAGCCGCCCTTCCGTTTCGTCACGGGCACGCTGAACGTGCGCTACCTGCGCCCCACGCCCATCAACGCAGAACTCGAACTGCGCGCCACCGTGCGGGAGATCAAAGGCCGCAAAATCACCGTGGACGTGACCCTCTCGGCCAACGGGGAAACCTGCGCGACGGGGGAGGTGATCACCTTTCAAATTGTGGAACAGCAGGTAAACCAGGGCAAATGATAGGACAATCAGACGAAATCCTGTATAATGAAAACACATCCTTAAAACGCAGGAGTTACGCACTTGAAAAGTCGCACCCAGACCTCACAGGTCTCAAAGCGCATGGAGATACCCGGATGCAATCTATTTTGGGCAAAATCTTCCTGCATCGTGTGGTAGTAAACCTGTGAGGTCTCAACTGTAAAACGGTGTCGTGACCATGTTGATCGTTCAAGACATTGTGATCGAAAAGTTCGTCAAAGAACTTAAGCGCGCCTACCGGCAAACCTACAGCCTGATGGAACCCCACTATGGCAACATTTTAGAGTGGGTTGGCCGCCTGGCTTTGGAAAACATCGCCAATTCGGACGCGCTGTACCACGACGTGGAGCACACCATCATGGTCACCTCGGTTGGGCAGGCCATTTTGAAAGGCAAACATCTCGCCGAGGGGGGAATTTCCCCCCGGGATTGGCTCCATTTTGTCATGGCTTTGCTGTGTCACGACATCGGGTATGTGAAAGGGGTGTGCAAAAACGATCGGGAATCGTGCTATGCCACCGGCATTGGCGATGAGATGGTTTCCCTCCCCCCCGGCAGCACGGACGCGGCCCTGGCCCCTTACCACGTGGACCGCAGCAAGCAGTTCGTCCGCGAACGCTTTGGAGGGGACATGCTGGTAGAAGTGGATGCAGAATTGATCGCTTCTTATATTGAAATGACTCGTTTCCCCGTTCCAGAAGGCGAACCATACACCGAGATAAACAGCTATGGCGCGCTCGTGCGCGCGGCGGATTTCATCGGTCAACTGGGCGACCCGAACTACCTGCGCAAAATCCCCGCGCTGTATTACGAGTTCGAGGAAACAGGGGAAAACGAGCGAATTGGCTATAAAAGCCCTGGGCACATGCGGCAAAACTTCACCCAATTTTACTGGAACGTGGTTCAACCTTTTATTCCTGCAGCCCTGCGTTATCTTCGCATCACACAGGAGGGCAAACAATGGATTGCGAATTTGAACTCTCACGTTTTTGAAGTGGAACACAACGTGAAATACAGTTGATCTGCCTGCCCGTCTGGACGCGAAAACAGGACGTCTGTCCTCGTAAAAAGATGCCAGGCCACCGTTGACACCCTCACCAAGCCGGCTTTGTAATACAACCTGAATTGCGGAGAACGATGGATGATGTCGTGGCGAGGGTGCATCGCACCCCTCCTGCGGGGCTTCGCAATGACAATTCCAAAGGGGGCTGTTATCCGAAACTCAGGTTAAGAGAATAACTGTACCTGATGGTTTGACTCGTACCCCAAAAGGAGCGCACTATGGTCCAATATCAAGAGACGATCTGGTGTGATGGATGTGGTGCAGAAATCTACTGGGCGCCTTACTACCACAACGAACGTCTGTATTGCTGCCCGGATTGTATGGCTGGCCGGGGATGTGAGTGCGGCGCACGCATGGAATTCGACGACGACCGCCGGAGCAAGCCGGGCGCGCCTTCACCCTCCATGCCCTATCGCTAGAAAAATTTCAACCCTCACCGATGACAACCGATCTACGCCCCTCGCCAATCGCGGGAACCTGGTACCCCGGAGAAGCAACCCTGCTACGGCAAGAAATCGACCGCTATCTGGCGCAGGCGAAGGTGTCCTGCCCCGAAGGGGAGCTTAGGGCGATTATCGTCCCCCATGCCGGATACCGGTACTCCGGCCCGGTGGCCGCCTACGCGTTCAAATGCCTGCAAGGATTGCGTCCCGAGCTGGTGGTGGTGGTCTCACCCATGCACCATCCCTACCGTGCGCCCCTGCTCACCAGCGGGCACGATGCTTATCTCACCCCATTGGGCGAGGTCGCCATCGATCATCGCGCCGTAGAGACGCTCAACCGCCAACTGCAAACCCGTCTGGGATACCGCCTGACCCCGGTGTTGAACGACCCGGAACACGCGCTGGAAATCGAACTCCCTTTTTTGCAACGCGTTGTGGGCGACTTCTCCCTGCTGCCGGTCATGATCCGCGACCAGACGGCGTTCGTGGCCCGGGAACTCGGCCACGCCCTGGCAGACACCGTGCGGGCGCGGGATGCCCTGCTGGTGGCCAGCTCCGACCTTTCGCACTTTTACCCCCAACACATCGCAGAAAAACTGGACCGGGAAATGCTGCGCCGGGTGGAAGCATTCGACCCGGCAGGTGTAATGCGTGCAGAAGAAGAAGGTGTTGGCTTTGCCTGCGGGCGCTCGGCAATTGCCGCGGTGATGTGGGCCGCCCGCGAGCTGGGCGCCAACCGCGCACGGGTGCTACACTACGCCACTTCCGGCAACGTGACCGGCGATTACGCCTCCGTGGTCGGCTATGGCGCGGCGGCCATCGTGCGGGAGCGGGGTAGGTGAGGTGGTCTTATTTGTCTTACTTGTCTTATTTGTCTTATTTGTCTTACTTGTCTTATTTGTCTTATTTGTCTTGCTGGTCTCATTGGTCGAACTTGTTGCACGGGAGAAGGTGGGCAGGTAAGCAGGTAGACAGGTAGACAGGTAAGCAGGTAGACAGATAAGCAGGTAGACAGGTAAACATGAACCCGACCAATCAGACCAATCCGACCAATCAGACCAGTCCGACAAGTTCGACCAACCCGACCAGTCCGACAACCGCGCGCGCTATGCTGGAACCCGGCGTGGTGCAGGGGGATTGGTGGCACACGCTGGAAGATGGCCGCGTGCAATGTGATCTCTGCCCCCGCTTCTGCAAACTGCGCGAGGGCCAGCGGGGGTTTTGCTTCGTGCGCCAGGCGCGGCAAGGGGGGGTGGTGCTGACCAGTTATGGCCGCGCCTCGGGTTTTTGTATCGACCCCATCGAGAAAAAACCTCTCAACCATTTCTACCCCGGCACCAGCGTGTTGTCCTTTGGCACCGCGGGCTGCAACCTGGGCTGCCGCTTCTGCCAAAATTGGAGCATCTCCAAAGCCCGGGAGGTGGACAAGCTGAGCGACTGGGCCTCTCCCGAGGCCGTGGCCGAGGCCGCGCGCAAGGCCGGCTGCCGCAGCATCGCCTTCACCTACAACGACCCGGTCATCTTTGCCGAGTACGCCATCGACTGTGCCCGCGCCGCGCACGAACGCGGCATCAAAACCGTGGCCGTCACCGCCGGGTACATCACCCCCCAGGCGCGCCGCGACTTTTACGCCTACATGGACGCAGCCAACGTCGACCTGAAGGCCTTCACCCAGCAGTTCTACCACAAACTGTGCTTCGCCAATCTGGAACCGGTGCTCGATACCCTGCGCTGGCTCAAACACGAGACCGAGGTATGGTTCGAGGTGACCACCCTGCTGATCCCCGGTCAAAACGATTCCCCCGAAGAAATTGCCCAATTGTGTGACTGGTTCGTGGAAAACCTGGGGCCGGACGTCCCCCTGCACTTCACCGCGTTTCACCCGGATTTCAAGATGCTGGACACGCCTCCCACCCCGCCTGCGACCTTACGCCGCGCCCGCCAACAGGCCCTGCAAGCCGGAATCCACCACGTCTACACCGGCAACGTGTTCGATGCTACCGGCCAATCCACCTACTGCGCCTCGTGCGGAAAATTGCTGATCGAGCGTGATTGGTATCGCCTGGGGCGCTGGAACCTGGATGAGAAGGGCCGCTGCACGTTTTGCGGCGCGCGGCTGGCCGGTCGCTTCGACCCCCGCCCCGGCACCTGGGGGCCGCGCCGGCAGGCGGTGATTGTGGTGTGAGGCGCGGGGCGCGTGCTTTACACGCCACCTGAGGGGACAACTCAGACCCCTCACACATCCTTCATCCCCGTAGTGGCGATGCCCTGCACAAAGTAACGCTGAAACATGAAAAACAGGATCAGGATCGGCAAGGTGTTGAACAACGACCCCGCCAGCACTATCGAATACAACGTGTAATACTCGCCCTTGAACCACTGCAAGCCCAGCGGCAGGGTGAAATTCGCGGGCGTACGCAATATCACCAGCGGCCACAAGAACTCGTTCCACACCCCCTGAAAGGTGAGCAGCGCCAGCGTCAGCAACTGGGTGCGGCTGATCGGTAGAATGATGCGAAAGAAAATGCCAAAACGCCCCAACCCATCGATCATGGCCGCCTCCTCCATCTCTTTGGGGATCGATTTGTAGAACTGCGTCATCATAAACACCCCGAACGCGGTCACGATCCCGGGCAGGATCACCCCTCCCAGATTGTCCAGCAACCCGAACCCGGTCGGAATCTTCACCCCTCCGATCTCCAGATCGCGCACGATGCCGGGGCCGATCACCAGAAAGTTGGGGATCAGCGTCACCTGCCCCGGGATCATCATGGTGATCAGCATGGCGACGAACAACGCGTTCTTGCCGGGAAACGCCATGCGCGCGAACGCGTAGCCCCCCATGGCGCACAGCAGCACGCGCAGCACCGTCACCACCCCCGACACTATCACACTGTTCAACACCCAGCGCGGGAACAGATCGAAAGACGAAACCACCTCGCGGTAATTGTCCAACGTGAACGGCAGCGGGAAGAACAGGGGGGGATCATAGGCGTTGGCAACCGGCTTGAGCGAAAACACCAGGGTGAAATACAGCGGCGCGATGGCGATCAGCGCCCACAAAATCAAAATGGTGTAGAAAACGTACTTGTTGACCCGGTCCCAAACGAACACCACCCGGTCCGAGAACGAAAGCGGCCTGGCAGCGGCCTGTCCTGGTACGGTAACAGCCATGAGAAGCCTCCTTTTTCGGGTCAGGCGGTCGTGCCGCCGCCTTCGATGATGCGCCGCTGGATCAGGGTGACGATCAGGATGATCACGGTCAGGATGATGGCCGCCACCGCGGCCTGCCCCATCTTGATGGTGGTGTCCCGGAAGGCCCACTTGTAGATCAGGTAAGCCACGGTCGTGGTGGAATCCAGCGGCCCGCCGTTGGTCATCACAAAAATCTGGTCGAACACCTGGAAGGTGCCGATCACCCCCACCGTGACCACGAAGAAGATCACCGGGCGCAGCATGGGGATGGTGATGTGCCAGAAGGCCTGGAGCTTGTTGGCCCCGTCGATAGCCGCGGCCTCGTAGAGCACTTCCGGGATGTCCTGCAACCCGGCCAGGAAGATCAACATCAGCGTTCCGGTAGTGGTGAAGATGTTGAGCATCATAATGGTCGGAAAGGCAAAGCGCACGTCGTTGAGCCAGTTGATCTCCAGGTTGAAAATCTGGTTGACCACCCCAATCGGGCTGAACAGCCAGATGAAGATCAGGGAGATGACCACCGAGGAGGTGATCGAAGGCAGGTAGTAGATGGTGCGGAACAAACGGCGGAAGCGCAGTTTCTGGTCCATGGCAAAGGCCAGGATCAGGCTGAGCACAGTCTGGATGGGCACCACCACGATCACGTACTCGAAGGTGTTGGGCAGCGCCTTTTTCATGAACAAATCGTTGGTCAGCACCCGCCTCCAACCCTCCAGGCCCCACCACTGCGGCGGGCGCAGCAGGTTGTATTTGGTGAACGAGAGATAAATGGTGTAACCGAACGCGAACACAAAGAACACCAGAAAGATGAACAGATAAGGCGACAAAAACGCGTAGGCGGTCAACGTATCGCGCAGTTTACGTTTGCGGGCGGCATCCATAGGGGCCTCCTCCTGGGGGTGATGTGTGGATGTGCGGGGTGCGATGTGCGGGGTGCGGGGTTCAGTGTTCAGTGGTCAGTGTACAGTGGTCAGTCTTCAGTGCTTCCAGTGCCTTCAGTGCTTTCAGTGATCCAATGGGCGCGGGGTGATACTCCCCTCCGCAGAGGCGGCGTTCCCCCTCCCGCCGCCCCTGCAATACGGTTCAGTGTTCACAACGCACCGCTCACTGCGCATCCGCGATGGCCTGCCGGATGGCTTCTGCGGCCTGTGCCAGAGATTCGGCGGGGGATTGCCCTTCGAGGTAGATGCGCTCCAGGGCCTTGGCCATCTGCTCGTTCACGTCCGAGCCGACCAGCCCCCACATGAAGGGCCGCGCGCCTTCCAGCGAACCGCGGAAGATGGCCGCGGAGGCTTCGTTGTTGGCCAGGTACTCGCTGTCCTGCAACGCCACGCGCGTGGGCAGCGCGAAGCCGCTCTCCAGCACCGTTGTCTGGCTGGCTTCGTTGGTCAGGAACTCGATCAGACGCCAGGCTGCCTCCGGGTTCTCGGAGTTGGGGGAGATCACGTAGGCCACGGTGAAGATCAGGTTGCCTTCACCGCCGGGGCCGGCAGGCGGTGTGACCACGCCGTAATTGATCTCCGGGAACTGCTCGGCCAGATAGGGGATCAGCCAGCCGCCCTCATACACCATACCGAAGTTGCCTTTGCCAAAGGCCGTACCCTGCCAGCCCTCGCCGACCGCGTCCGGGGTGGCGCCCGATCCGTCGGCGCGGAAGCCGGTGTAGAATTCGGCGGCTTCGATGGCTTCGGGGGAATCCAGCAGCGTGTCGGAGAAGTCGTCGGTCATGATGCTGCCGCCGTTCTGGAACACGAAGATCGGGAAGCGCCCGGGGTCCGCGGGCACGCCCAGGCCGTAGATGTCGTCGCCCAGCTCGGAGATGGCCTCGGCCGCGGCTTTGAGGTCCTCCCAGGTCCAGTCGTCGGTGGGGTACTCCAGCCCGGCCTGATCAAACAGGTCCTTGTTGTAGAACAGCCCCAGCGTGTTGAAGTCTTTGGGGATGCCGTAGACCACGCCGTCGGTGGTGAAGGCGCCGATCAGAGAGGGGATGAACGCGTCCACGTCCGGGTTGAACTGGTCGAGGGGCAGCAACACCTCGTTGGCTGCAAAGGCCGGATACTGGAAGATGTCCATGTAGTACACATCCGGCTCTTCACCGGTTGCCACCATGGTGTTGATAGCCTGCCAGTAATCGCCGGTGATCGGTTCGTACTTGACCAGGATGTCGGGGTTCTCGACCGAGAAGCGGTAGAGCAACGATTCGAGCAGCGCGGTCTCCTGCGGGTTGGCAGCCCAGCCGGAGAAGCGGATCACGGTCTGCTCGCGCGGCACTTCCACTTCCTGCGTGACGATCACCTCTTTTTCGACCTCTTGGGTGACCACCACCTCCTTTTCGACTTCCTGGGTGACCACCTTTTCGACCACCTGGGTTTCGACGATGGTCTGCGGCTGGCACGCGGCGATCAGCAGCGCAGCGGCCAGCAATGTCAGAAACAAGAATGTCTTCTTCATATCGGTTTACTCCTTCTCGATAGAGTGTTGGGATAGAGATAGAATAGAGATAGAGATAGGGATAGGGATAGAGAGGGAGGCGGCGCGGGTGTGCTAGAATTGGGGAGTGAGGCGCGCTGCGTCTCCCGTTGTTGGGCCGCGTATGGAACCTTAGCGGGGTACGTACGCGGTCTTTTTTATGTGCCTGTGATGGGTACACCGAGTCTCATGTCTGGTCTTTTTCACCTCCTTCTCGCCGAAGATCGAAATGATGGCGTTCGCCGCGGTACAGGATGTCGAAGGTAAGCCGTTGCCAGTGCGGGGGGAGGCAGGGATCGATCTGGGGGCCGTCCTCGGTCAGGCGCAGGCCGGCAAAACCGAACACCACCGCCTGCCACATCCCCCCCGCGGAGGCCGCGTGGATGCCCTCTCCTGCGTTGCCGCGCACGTCGGCGAGGTCGGCGCGGGCCGCGCGCAGGAAGTGGCGGTAGGCCTCCTCGGGCTGCCCCATGCGGGCCGCGGCCCAGGCGTGCATGGCCGGGCCGAGCGAAGAGCCGTAGGTGTGATCGGTGCGCGGCACGTAGTAGTCCCAGTTGGCCCGCCAGGTTTTGCGGTCGAATTGCTCACCCAGCAGGCACAACAAGGCGATCACGTCCGGCTGTTTGAGCACCTGGTGCGCGTTGGCGCCCTCGATACCCAGCAACACCTGCATAGAGCGGGTACGGCCTTCGTAGCGTGACCAATCCACTTCTTTCAGATCGAAAAAGCCCTCGAACTGCTCGATCAGCCCGCTTTCGGGGTCGTGCAGAAAAACGAGGTTGTCGATCACCCGCCGCCAGTGTGCCAGGCGTTCTGGGGTGAGCTGCAAGCGTTCGGTCAGTTCCCCGGCGCGCGGCGGGTCGTGCGCCCAGAGCCAGTCCAGGGCCTCCAGCGCGGTTTGCAGGTGCCAGCGCACCAGCGCGTTGGTGTAGGCGTTGTTGTCCACGTGCTCGTGATATTCGTCGCAGCCGATCACATCCCGGATGCTGAAGCGGTCGCCCTCGGGTTCGGCGCGCGCGCCCCAGAAGACCGCGGTTTCGAGCAGCACCGGCACGCCCACCTCCCGCCAGAAGGCCTCGTCGCCGGTGGCGCGCCAGTATTGGTGCATGGCGTAGGCCACGTCCGCGGTGATGTGCAGCTGGATGTCCCCGGTCCAGATGCGCACCAGGCGGGTGGGGTCGTCGAAGTGCGGCACCCAGGTAGGGGTGACTTCGTCGCCGGTCTCCGCGGACTCCCAGGGGAATTGCGCGCCGGGCAGGCCGTTCTTACGCGCTTTGCGCCGCGCGCCGGGCAGGGTGTGGTAGCGGTAACGCAGCATGTTGCGCGCCAGTTCGGGCTGGGTGAAGGTGAAGAAGGGCAACACGAAAATCTCGTTGTCCCAAAACACATGCCCGGCGTAGGCAAACCCGCTCAGGGTCTTGGCCGGGATGCTGACGCGGTCGTCGTGGGTGGGCGCGGCGATGCGCAATTGGAGCAGGCCGTGGCGCAGGGCCAGCTGGGCTTCGTGGTCGCCTTCGATTTTTACATCGCCGGTATCCCAGAAGGCCTTCCAGGCGGCTTTGTGGGCGCGTTGCAGGGCCTCGAAGCCGGCCTGTGCGGCGGAGGCGGCTTTGGAGCGAGCCGCGGCCAGCGGGTCGGCGGTATCGCGCGAGGTGAAGACGGCCACGAATTTGTCGCACACGGCCTGTTCTCCGGCAGCCAGTTGCAGTTCCGCCTGGATGCCGGGGCTGGCGGTGCAGTCGCTGGGGGTCAGCCGGGCGCGGTCTGGGGAGAGGTGTAGGCGGGTACACATCGCCACACGTTTACCGCTCTGCCGGGTGCGCACCAGCAAGGCGGCCTCGGCCGCGCTGCTGTGTTGGGAGAGTGTGTGCCAGTGCAGCAGCCCCTGATTTTCGACATGGCCGTCCAATTTGGCGCGCAGCCGCACACGGGCCGCGGCCTCCAACGGGGTAACGGCGACGCGCAACGCGAGCACGTGTTCGTCCGCCAGGCTGGCGAAGCGCGAGAAGGTGATCTCGACCGGGCCGGTGTCCGCGTCCGGGGTCCAGCGCAAGCGGCGGTGCAAGGTGGCGTCGCGCAAATCCAGCCAGCGCGCGTAGTCGCTGATCTGGCTGCTGTGCATGGAAAATCGTTGGCCGTTGACCCAAATCTCGAACGCGGTCCAGTCGGGCGCGTTGGCCAGTTCGGTGAACACGATAGGCCGGTGGTCGTAGATGCCGTGGATCAGGGTGGCCTGCCGGTCTTCGGGGAAACGTTCCTCGAAGCTGCCGCGCGTGCCCAGGTAGCCGTTGCCAATGGTGAAGATGGTTTCGCGGTGGTGCTGTTTTTCGGGCTCGAACGCGGGTTCGCTCACTCGCCAGGCCGCGGCACGGGCCAGCTTGGCCAGCGTGGCGTTTTGCAGGCTGGGCAGCACGACCTCGGCCTGGCCAACGCGCTCCGCGGGGCCGATGCCCACCGCGGGCATTCCCGCGGCGTGGGCAGCCTGGATCCCCGCGGCCGCGTCTTCCACCACCAGGCAGCGGGCAGGGGGGAGGTGGAGTTGGCGGGCTGCGTACAGGAACAAGTCGGGGTGCGGCTTTTGGCGGGGGACATGGCCGCCGTGCGCCAGCAAATCGATGTAGGGACGGATGCCCAGGCGTTCGACCACCTGGGGGGAGTTCTGGCTGGCCGAGGCGATCACGATTTTGATCCCGGCGGCGCGCAATTCCAGCAAGAGGGCTTCCACGCCCGGCAGCAGATCGTCGGGGGTGAGGGTGTCCAGCAGTTGCCGGTAGTAGGTGTTTTTGCGCGCCATCAGGGTTTGGGCCTGTTCTTCGGGCACCGCGCGCTGGCCGAGTTCCAGGATCAGATCGAGGGAGGCGCGGCGGGCGACGCCCCGCAGCCGCTCGTTATCGGCCCGTGTGAAGGGGATGCCGAGTTCGTCGGCCAGGCGTTTCCAGGCCCGGAAGTGGTATTCCGCGGTGTCGGCCAACACACCGTCGAGGTCGAAGAGCACGGCGTCGAAGGGAGGCATGGGGGATGGGGATGGGGATAGGGATGGGGATAGGGATGGGGATAGGGATAGGGATAGGGGATGGGTAATTGGGTAATTACATCCTGAGCGGAAGGCGAACGGAGTGAGCCTGTAGTCGAAGGATGGGTAATTACATCCTGAGCGGAAGGCGAACGGAGTGAGCCTGTA
>JALUWE010000205.1 GCA_027019845.1 Anaerolineales bacterium
TGCGCCGGCATGATCCGGATCAGGTTCGAAGGGTATGCTCTCAGCCCGCGTTCCCGCGGACACCCCCAGCGCCTTCACGCTATCCCAACCTCCACCCATTTGCAAGCTGCACACACCCCCTGCCCGGATTGCGCTTGCAGGAAAGGAGTGAAACTTGTACGCTTCGGCAACATCAGCTGCGTACACACGACCCGGCCAGTGAAATTTTTTACTTGTCCCCAATGAACAAAAAAACTTACAATGGTCAATTGACTGAAAACGCTCATAAAAGTCAGCGTGACACGACCGCAGACACCGGAGGGATGGACGGCACCATGAATCTGGAACAAGCCCGTTTCAACATGATCGAACAACAGATCCGAACCTGGGAAGTCCTGGATGACAAAATTCTCGCCCTGCTCGACAAGGTCCCCCGGGAAGACTTCGTGCCGCCGGAATATCGCAGCCTGGCCTATGCCGATACCGAAATTCCCATCGGCCACGGCCAGAAAATGATGCCACCCAAACTGGAAGCCCGGATTCTGCAGGCGTTGGAGATCCAGGAAGACGATGACATTCTCGAAATCGGCACCGGCAGCGGCTACCTCACTGCTTTGCTGGCCAGGCTCGGCAAACACGTTTACAGCGTCGACCTCTTCCCCGAGTTCACCGCTGATGCACAACGCAAACTCGACCGCGCCGACATTCGCCATGTCACCCTGGAAACCGGCAATGCCGCAACGGGCTGGCCGAAGCACGCCCCTTACGATGTCATCGTACCCACCGGCTCTTACCCGCTCTTCCCGGAAGAACTGCCCCGCGAACTCAAGCGTGGCGGGCGCATGGTGGTCATCGTCGGCGAAGCCCCCGTCATGGAGGCCATCCTGGTACAACGCACCACCGATGACGCCATCAGCAAAGAAAGCCTCTTCGAAACCGAAGTCGCACCGCTGTTGCACGTGCCGCGGCCGCAACGGTTCGTTTTCTAGCCAGCGCAGGCAGGCATCATCATGCCCATCCGACAGATTTCACCGCCAGAACTGAAAGAATATCTCGAGACCGCACCGAATCCGCCGCTGATCATCGACGTGCGGGAACCCTGGGAGTTTCAGACGTGCCACATCCAAGGAGCGATTCATATTCCCATGGGACAGATTCCCAAAACTTATCAACAGCTCGATCCGAACCGCGAAATGGTCGTCATGTGTCATCATGGCATGCGCAGCCTGCAAGTGGCACAATTTCTGGAAAAAGCCGGCTTCTCCCGACTGCTCAACCTCAAGGGCGGCGTCGACGCCTGGGCGCGCGAAGTTGACCCCAACATGCCAACCTATTGACATCAGCGTCATCGATAACCATCACAACAACGATTCCAACGGCCTGTCCGCACAACCATCATGCATAAACGAACTTTTTCCCGTCTCCTCGCCGCGGTATTGAGCGGAACCCTGTCCTTGACCGCATACGCTGAGGATCTTCTCGATGTCTTTCAACTCGCCATCGAACAGGACCCCGGCCTGCGTCAGGCGCAGTTCGAACAATCTGCCACGGTGGAACTTCACCGCCAGAGCCGCGCCGGCCTGCTGCCCCAGGCCAACCTCGGCGCCAGTACCGGCCGGACGGAGCAGAAAATCGGCTCGATCAGCCGCTCCTACGACGAAAACGGCTGGAGACTGAGCTTGAGCCAGCCGGTGTACCGGTATCAGAACTTCCAGCAATACAAGCAAACCGCCGCCACCGTCGAACAAAAAGCTGCAGAGCTGGACGCGGCACGCCAGGCCCTGATGATCACCGTCGCCGAACGCTATTTCAACGTTCTGGGAGCGCGGGACAATCTCGAATTCGCCGAATCCGAAAAAGAAGCCACCGGCCGGCAACTGGAACAGACCAAACAACGTTTTGAAGTCGGCCTGATCGCCATCACCGACGTTCACGAAGCCCAGGCCGCCTACGACCTGACCGTGGCCAACGAGATCAATGCCAGGAATCTTCTTGCCAGTGCCCGGGAAGCATTACGCGAAGTCACCACCCGCTTTCACGACCATCTCGCACCGCTGGCCGACACCATCCCGCTGGTCCCCCCCGATCCGGCCGACATCGACGGCTGGGTTGAAAAAGCCCTGGTGCACAACGCCGGAATCCGCGCAGCAAGGCTGGCGGCGGAAGCCGCCTTCCGTGCCATCCGCGTCGCCAAAGGCGCCCATTACCCCACACTGGACCTGGTTGCCAACCGCACCTACACCGACAATGCCGGCGGCCGCCTGGCCAATCTGGAATTCACCAACACCACCATCGGCCTGGAAATCAATCTCAACCTCTACGCCGGTGGCGGCCTGCAGGCCCAGGTGCAAGAAGCCCATCTGCGCTGGCAGCAGGCCAAAGAAAACCTCGAAGCCGTCCGGCGTGCTGTCCAGCGTCAGGCCCGCGACGCCTATCTCAGCGTCACCGCCTCCATCAGCCAAGTACACGCCCTCACCCAGGCCCTGGTTTCCAACCGCAGCGCCCTGGCCGCCACCGAAGCCGGCCTGGAAGTCGGCACCCGCACCACCGTCGACGTCCTCAATGTCCGCCGGGAACTGTTCCGCGCCAAGCGCGACTACGCCCGCGCCCGTTACGACTACGTCCTCAACCGCCTGCGCCTCGAACAAGCCGCCGGCACCCTCGGCCGCGACACCCTTGAAGAAATCAACCACTGGCTCGCCACCCAACCAACCTCCTGACCCGCCATATCATCCTCCCCCCATTCTTTCCCACCCCCCCAATAGATGCCACCCAAGTATTACTACTTACTTGATTTATTCCCATAACTTTCTCATTGTTTTTTTACGCTATTAACAGGCTGTTGAAAAAAGTCTCAGGTGCGCGCGAAACAAGGCAAAATCCGGCGAAAAAGCGCCCCCTCGCGATCCCCAATATATGCCATCCAAGTATTACTACCTATTCCCTCC
>JALUWE010000206.1 GCA_027019845.1 Anaerolineales bacterium
CGGTTTCCCGGCAGCCGTGGTAAAGGCTTCGATCTGGGCGCGCCATTCGGTTTTGGCTTCTTCGGGGTTCAGGCGGGGCGCGCGTTGGATGAAATCGCGGCGGGTATGGAAAAGCCCGGAAGGCGAGACCAGGGAAGGAACCGCGGCAGGAGAGGAGAGGGGGCAGCCAGCGGTCAAGACGAGATGCACCCCCAGGCCGAGGGTGGGCGTGTGCTCCAGGGCGCGGCGAACATCTGCAGAAGCTGTGGGCATGTTCATCATTACGGTTGCCGAGGTGACGATGCCGTGGAGGTGGGCGTGGCGGATGCCGCGTGAGATGCCGGGGGTGCGCCCGTAGTCGTCGGCGTTGATGATCAGGTGAGGCATGGGGGGATTAGGGATAGAGGATAGGGATAGGGATGGGGATGGGGATAGGGATAGGGATAGGGATAGGGATGGGGATGGGGGATTGCGTCCTGAGCGGAGGGCGAGGAGAGTTCGTACCGAACTCCGGCCGCTCGAAGTCGAAGGATGGTAATTGGGTAATTGGGTAATTGGGTAATTGGGTAATTGGGTAATTACGCCTTACGCTTTACGCTTCCCAATCCCATTCAAACAAAAAAAATCCACCGGTGGGCGGATTTTTGTGAGTAGCGGGGGCAGGATTCGAACCTGCGACCTTCGGGTTATGAGCCCGACGAGCTGCCACTGCTCCACCCCGCATCGTTGTGGCTTTTTCGAGCGGCAGGCATTATAGCACCGCGGCGGATGAGCGTCAAGGTTTGCGGTCGAAAAATAATGCCAGCCAGACCTCCCAATTCTCGACCGGTTCTAGCGTGCTGACCGGCAGCGGGGCAGGGGTGGGTTGCGCCTGATCGCCCGCTGGCAGAGGGACGACGGGATTGTCTCCTTCCTGCGCCAGACGTCCCTGCTCGCGCGCCCACGCTTCGACCGCGGCTTCGGATGTGGCGTAAGCTATCTGGGTTTCCAGCCAGATTTGAGTTTGCACCAGGCTGGTCACTTCTCCGGCAACGCGTTTCTCCTGGGCTTTCAAGCGGTTAAGCTCGCTCATGCGGCTATTGAAATCGGCCATCAAGAAAATGACGACCACGATCAACGCGCCGATGATAAGCTGTTTGGGATTGATTTTCGGCCTTTTCACGGGTTGATCTTACCACATTCAGTATTCAGTATTCAGTGGTCAGTGTTCAGTGATCAGTGGGAAGGTGCCTCGTGGCGTGCCGGCCTGTTGGGTTGCAACCTGCACCACCCTGTCGAGGGCACTCATGCCCCGCACGCCGCACCCCACACGTTAAACCAACAACCCCGCCGGAACGGGGTTGGAAAACCTGGTGGAATGCCAAAGGTGGGAGTCGAACCCACACGGGCGTAAAGCCCACTACGCCCTGAACGTAGCGCGTCTGCCTATTCCGCCACTTTGGCCTGTACAGAGGTATTTTACCCAGATTTGGGGGGATGTCAACGGTTGTTGAGCGTTCGAGTTCCGGGTTTGGATTTTGCCCTCCCCCAGATTTTGTTTCGCATCCCGCCTCGCTCGCCTCTCAATCGCTCGCTTCTACGGCGGGTTCGGCTTCCGGCTCTTTTTCTTCGTTGTGCTGCGCGGGTTGTGTTTGCGAAGAGGGGGCCGTATCGGGATAGAGGTCTTTTTCGACCGTGGCAATCCCGTTGCGAACCTGGTTGAGGATGCGTTCGAGTTCCAACTGCAAACTGGAGAGGCGTTCGACCACGTAGCGGTCCGCTTCCAGCCGTATGTTCTCGGCTTCGGCGCGCGCTTTTGCCACGATTTGTTCGGCACGCATG
Organism: Anaerolineales bacterium; assembly: GCA_027019845.1. Lineage (GTDB taxonomy): Bacteria > Chloroflexota > Anaerolineae > Anaerolineales > JABWBV01 > JALUWE01. The sequence continues at coordinate 1,801 of JALUWE010000206.1, forward strand.
TTGGCAGCCTGCACGATGGCGTCTTTTTGCACAAGCTGTTCGCTTTTCTCACGGGCCAGTTGCACGGTGCGGTTGGCTTCTTCTTGTGCTTGCGCCAGAATACGGTCTTTCTGGGCGATGATTTGCTGGGCTTTTTTGACCTCTTCCGGGATGGAAACCCGCATTTGATCGACGATGTCCAACATGCGATCTTCATCCACCACTACCTGACGGGTCAGAGGAATGGCGCGGCTTTCATTGAACAATTCTTCCAGGCGATCAACGAGGTGAAGGATATCCATTGAGTTTCCTCCGCGGTGTTCACAGCGGGTGGGCATTCACAAAAAGCATCATAAGATTACACGCAAAAAAGATTTTCGTCAACCAGCTTACGGGAAGAGGTTGTTTCAATCGCGCAGAGAGGTGACATGGCGGCCATCCTGCCCGTCATTGGTGGTTTCAAAATGGTCTCGGAGTGCCTTATAAACGTGCGGCGGCACCATGCTGCTCACGTCTCCGCCCAGGGAGGCGATCTCCCGGACAATGGTTGAAGAAAGGAAGGTGGTTTCTTCGCTGGTGATCAACAGCAGGTACTCGATCTCGGGGGCCAGACGGTGGTTGGCGTGCGCCATGCGGAACTCGTGCTCGAAGTCCGAGAAGACGCGCAGCCCGCGCACGATCACGCTGGCGTTCACCTGGCGGCAAAACTCTACAATCAGGCTGCTAAACCCCATCACGGAGATTTTCGGGTTGCCCTCGAAGGCTTTGCGGGCCAGTTCCAGACGCTCTTCTGGGGAGAACACCAGATTTTTGAGTGGTTTGTCGTAAACGGCAACGATCAACTCATCGAACAATTGGGTAGCCCGCAGGGCGATGTCGATGTGGCCGTAGTGTATGGGGTCGAAAGTTCCAGGGAAGACGGCTCGTGTCATGGTGGTTAGGTGGATGATTCTTAGGTGGTTGAACGTTGAAACCTTACTTCTTACTCCCTTCCTGCTCAATTGGGTGGCTATCTTGTTTCCCAATACCCAATACCCCATATCCGACTTCTGATTCCCCATTCTCCACTCCCGATCTAACTCACATCCCCCTCACCCGCGCGCCAGAAGCGGTTTAGGGCCGCGGCAAGGAGTTTGTGTTC
>JALUWE010000207.1 GCA_027019845.1 Anaerolineales bacterium
TCTTTGACTTCGGGGGGTTCGTCGCCAAAGCGGGCGAGTACGCTTTGCCCATACAGCAGTGGCACCCCTGCTAGCGAGATCACATCTCCGGGGTATAGCGGTGCCTGGGTGATCGGTGTGCCGTTGATGGTGGTGCCGCCGGTCGATTTCAGGTCTACCAAAACGAATTCACCGTCTATGGCACGTAATTGCGCATGGTAACGAGAAATTTGCGGTTCGGTAATTACAATATCGTTGTCTTGCATGCGCCCGATGGTAATGATGCGCTTTTTGAGCGGGAAAACTTCGGAACCGTTGACAATGAGAAAGGCGTTTTTCGGGATTTTGTCGTCGGTTTTGGCTTTGGGAGACATTTTAGCGTTCCTTTACATGTTTTGACCGATGGATACCAGCAGACCGACCTCTCCGAATTCGATCACATCGCCGGTGGTCAGTACCGTGGATATGGTAATGCGGTCGCCGTTTAGAAAGGTGCCATTGGTGGAGCTTAGGTCGTCCAGCCACCATTGATTGGCGTGGTAGTGCAGCCGGGCGTGATAGTTGGACACAGTGGAGTTGTCGATGGGCAGGTCGTTGAATGGGCTGCGTCCGACGGTGACGACGGATTGGGTAAAGGTGAAACTTTCTGTGAACTGGCCTGTGCCTGTCAGGGCGAGGGCAGGGATGTTGTTGTGAGCCATGCGTTCCTGCTGGCGCAAATCGCTCCAAAGCGTGTATATCACCCAGCCGAGAAAGGCGTACAGCACAGCGGCCATCAAGATTCGCAAAATCAGGAGTACCACACCGCTCATAGAGGTTGGCTCAGGCGTTCATTTCCGAGTCATTGGGCGGGTAATGTCCTGGTTGTCGACTTCGTCCTGCCCAAAAATCAACGTGGTACCCGCTAGAGAGATGACATCGCCCGGGTACAACGACTGTTGTTTGATGCGCTGCTCGTTTACGAAGGTGCCGCCGGTTGAGCCGAGGTCGAAGATGAAGAAGCGGTCTTCGATCAGGCGAATCTGGGCGTGAAGCCGTGAAATTTGCGGCTCTTCGATGGTCAGATCGTTGCCGGGCTGGCGCCCAATGGTGATGATGGGTTTGTCGAGCGGGAAGATGTGTTTGGTGTGAAGGATCAAGAAGGCTTTGGAAAGCAGGGGATGGCCCCTGGCAGCTTTGCCATTGGTCTGGATGGTCTGCGTTTCACCGGAGGTTGCGGCGCCTGCCTGGGCCGCGATGCGCGTTTCGCCCGTTTTCAGGTCTGGATCGGCTGCAAAGGTGATGTGAATGGGATGCGACGGCGCGAGGTCCGCGGATTGCAGCGCTTCATAAACGGTTTGAGACAGGTGACCGGCAAGCTCTTTCCTGACTTCTGAGGCCGCGATCTGAGAGGGGTGCATGAAGATGGTGTACAGGTTGGGGACACTGGGCACACCATTTTTGTCAGGTTGGGCGTTCTGCCGTATGGCCTGGATCAGGTTCGCGGTCAGAGAAGCGTGCACCTGCTGGGAGGGAAACAATCTGGCCAGGCTTCCTTCGATCAGCCGTTGGAGTTGGGCTTCCACAAAGTCTAGTTTGGCTTTCATCACTGGGGCAATTATAGAGGATGGGGAGGGATTATGCAAGCATGGGATATAATTGGAATGAATTGCGAATGGTGTTCTGAGCGGAGGGCGAATTGGGGATAGGGATTGGGATAGGGATAGGGATTGGGATAGGGATAGGGATTGGGATAGGGATAGGGATAGGGATAGGGATAGGGATAGGGATAGGGATAGGGATTGGGATAGGGATTGGGGGTTGCATCCTGAGGGATTGTGAATTGTGAATGGTTAATTGTGAATGGTGGCATATGGCTGACAATCGTGGTTATCAGGAAATCGAGCACACGGCGGATTGGGCCTTGCGGGTGTGGGCGCCGGACATGATCGCATTGTTGGAGACCGCGGCCCGGGGGATGTATGCCCTCGCGGGTACAGTGCTGCAACCCGAGCCGCGCCAATCGCGTTCCCTGGAGGTGGACGCCCCCGACGCGGAGAGCCTGTTGGTCGACTTTCTGTCCGAATTATTGTTTTTGGGTGAGCAGGAGGGCCTCGGTTTCGATGTGTTCGATCTCCGGTTGGATGGAGAAAAGTTATCGGGCCGGCTGGAGGGCGCGCCGATTGCCTCGCAGCAGAAGGAAATCAAGGCAGTCACTTTTCATGATCTGGAAGTGGTTTCCGGCCCGAACGGGTTGGAAGCGACGGTTGTTTTCGATGTGTAGGAGGTGAAAGATGATCACGCTTCAGGATTTACGCAAGATCAGCGAGTATGAGTGGGAGATTCCGAAGGGGTTTCGAGCCGATATGCGCGTGCCGGTGCTGGTTTTCGCCAGCCGCGAGCTGCTGGAGTCCGTCATGCGTGACAAATCGCTCGAGCAGGCGGTTAACGCGGCTACGCTGCCGGGGCTGGTGGGGCACGTGATCGTGATGCCGGACATGCACCAGGGGTACGGTTTCCCCATCGGGGGGGTGGCCGCCACGCGTTACCCGCAGGGGGTGATCTCGCCTGGAGCGATTGGTTATGACATTAACTGTGGGGTGCGTTTGTTGGCCTCTCAAATCGAACTGGAGGAGGTACGGCCCCATCTGGACGACCTGGCGACTGTGCTGGACCAGTATTGCCCCAGCGGGGTGGGGAAGAAGGGCACGGTTCCGGTGAGCGAGAAGGTGCTGGATGAGGTCTGCCGGGAGGGCGCGCGCTGGGCGTTGAAGAAGGGATATGCGACGGAAATGGATGTGCGGCGCACCGAGGAGGGCGGCCGGCTGGCCGGCGCGGACCCGGCCTTCGTGAGTAAGCGCGCCAAACAGCGCGGCCGGCCCCAACTGGGCACCCTGGGCGCGGGGAATCACTTCATCGAAGTGGACGTGGTCGATCAGGTTTTCGATACGCGGGCGGCTGGCGTGATGGGGCTGCAGGAGGGGCACCTTGTGGTGCAGATTCATTGCGGTTCGCGCGGTTTTGGGCACCAGATTTGTACGGACTATGTGCGCGAGTTCCAGGGGGCGGTCAAGCGCTATGGCATCCAACTGCCCGACCGGGAACTGGTTTGCGCGCCGATGAACACGCCGGAGGGGGAGGCGTACCTGGCGGCCATGCGCGCGGCCGCGAACTACGCTTTCACCAACCGCCAGATTCTGGCGCACCACGTGCGCCGGGCGTTCGAGGATGTGCTGGCAGGCAAAGTCCGCAACCATCATTTGCACCAGGTCTACGACATCGCGCACAACATGGGTAAGATCGAAACGCACGTGGTGGACGGCGAGCCAGTCAAAGTTTGTGTCCACCGTAAGGGCGCAACCCGCGCGTTCGGGCCTGGCTCGCCTGAGTTGCCGGAAGAATACCGCGCCATTGGCCAGCCGGTGCTGGTGCCGGGCAGTATGGGCACCGCTTCGTGGGTGTTGGTGGGCACAGAGGGCAGTATGCAGCAGTCCTTCGGCTCGACGTGCCACGGCGCCGGGCGCATGATGAGCCGCCGGAAGGCCAAGAAGACCGTCTGGGGGGAGGATTTACGCAAGGAACTGGAGGCCGAAGGGATTCGGGTGCGGGCCGGTTCGATGGCGGGGTTGGCCGAAGAGGCCCCGGTAGCGTACAAGGACGTGGACGCGGTGGTCGAAACGGTTTCGGGCGCGGATATCGCTCGCAAAGTGGCGCGGCTGGTGCCGGTGGCGGTGATCAAGGGGTAAGCTGTAAAGCGTAAGGTGTAAGTAATAGGACTTACGCACTTGATGAAAAGTCGCACCCAGACCTCACAGGTCTCAAAGCGCATGGAGACGCCCGGATGCAATTATTTTGGGTAAAATCTTCGGTAGTGGCTGTAAAGTAAGTGACAGAAGTTACGCAGTTTATGCCTGTTGTTACCTGTGTCATGCTGAGCAACCGGCTGTTGTTTGTGTCATTCTGAGCGACAGCGAAGAATCTCGGCGATGGGGGGGGAGATTCTTCGGGCACTGCGTGCCCTCAGAATGACAGGAGGGGCGTGGTTATTGGTGGTTGGGGCGACCGGCCGGTCGCCCCGACGGTTGCTGCGCTCTCAGATTCTTCGGTCGCTGCGCTCCCTCAGAATGACAGGAGGGGGGTGCGCTTTTGCGATCTGTGTAAGCTCTGTAAGTAAAAGACGAATGTTAACGAACCTGCCCCGCCATCACTTACTCCGTGACCACTACCAAATCTTCCTGCATCGTGTGGTAGTAGACCTGTGAGGTCCCAACTGCGTAAGTACTGTAAGTAAAAACGCCCGTAGTCAGAGAACACGGGCGTTTTTCGCGGGTGGTATGAAGATAGCCGTTAATGCGACAGAATCTGTGACAGGAACAGCTTGGTACGGTCTTCCTGGGGGTTGTTGTAAATGTCTTCGGGGGTGCCGCTTTCCACGATTTGCCCCTCGTCGAAGAAGTACATCCGGTCGGCCACCGCGCGGGCGAAGCCCATCTCGTGGGTGACGACCAACATGGTCATACCGCTTTCGGCCAGTTCCACCATCACGTCCAGCACTTCTTTGATCATTTCGGGGTCCAGGGCTGAGGTGGGTTCGTCGAAGAGCATGATCTTCGGTTCCATGGCCAGAGCGCGAGCGATGGCCACGCGCTGCTGCTGCCCGCCGGAGAGCTGGCCCGGATATTTGTTCGCCTGTTCGGGGATGCCAACACGCTTGAGCAGTTCCATGGCTTTGGCTTCGGCTTTGGCTTTATCCCATTTTCGTACATTGATCGGCGCCAGGGTGATGTTTTGCATCACGGTCAGGTGGGGGAACAGGTTGAACTGCTGGAAAACCATGCCGGTTTCTTTGCGGATGGCTTCGATGTTGCGGATGTCATGGGTCAGTTCGATGCCGTCTACGATGATTTGCCCCTTTTGATGTTCCTCCAGGCGGTTGATGGTGCGGATGAAGGTGGACTTGCCGGAGCCGGAGGGGCCGAAGATCACGATCACCTCCTGGGGATACACCTCCATCGAGATGCCGCGCAGCGCATGAAAGTGACCGAACCACTTATGCACGTCTCGTGCGATGATAATGGGTTCCTTTTTCTTTTGTGTGGTCATCATTTGCTCCTGGAATTAGCGTTCACCCACACCCAGCGCGGCTTCCAGGCGGCGGCTGGTGTAGGAGAGCGCGTAGCTGAAGATGAAGTAGAATACGGAAATGAACAGAAAGACTTCTCGTTGTGTGCCGATGTATTCCGGGTTGGAGATCACCCCGCGGGCGATGCCCAGCAGATCGAGCAGGCCGACGATGGCGACCAGGGTGGTGTCTTTGAACAACCCGATGAACTGGCCAACCATGGGCGGGATGACGGCCCGCAATGCCTGCGGCAGGATGATAAAGGTCATCGTTTGAAAGCCGCTCAACCCCAGGGCGTGGGCTGCTTCGTATTGCCCTTTTGGAATGGACTGCAAGCCGCCACGCACATTTTCCGCCAGATACGCGGCCGAAAACAGGGTGATGGGCACCATCGCCCGCACCACCCGGTCCAGCGGCACGTCTCCGGGGATGAACAGGTTCAGCATCACCTGCCCCATGAACAGCAGACTGATCAGCGGCACACCGCGGATGAATTCGATGTACAGGATCGAGAAGGTGCGCATCACCGGCAGTTTGGATTGCCGCCCCAGGGCGAGCGTCACCCCGATGGGGAACGAAAACACGATCCCGACGATGGCTAACAGCAGGGAAAGCAGCAACCCGCCCCAGAATCGGGTGGGCACGGTCGCGAAGGGGCTGTCTTGCACCAGGAATTCGGGGCCAAAACCGCGAATCAGCACGATTACGAGCGGGAAATAGAGAATCCACGCGATGATGGCGGTGCGTTGCAGCCGTTTGCCGCCCCATTTTCCGATACGCCATGTGACCAGCCCTATCACGTCAATCAACAAAATGTTGAGAGCGGTGCCGAGCGTGTCGCTTACCGAGGCGTCCTCTGCCAGCGCGCCGTACGCCACCGGCAGGGCAGCAACCAGCACCGGAGCAGCCACCAGGACCCAACCGGTCAGGCTGCTGCGTTTTACCCACACGCCCCAGGTCAGCCCGACGATGGCGGCCAGCAGGTAGACTGTCAATCCCACCCGCCAGACGTAGTCGGTTTGTCCTTCGATGGCGCTGGGATATTGGCCGACCAAAAACAGGCGCATATTGGCGGGAACGACGGCCCAGCGCGCATCGGTGAACGCCCATACTAGCGTGCCTCGCAGGACGACATAGATGATTGCCAGCGTAATGAGCGTCAGCAAAACGTTGTACCAGGTGTTGAACAGGTTTTTCAGCACCCAGCCCAACAGGGTAAAGCGTTCGGATGGAGGCGGTAAAATTTCTTTTTTGGTAGCAGTTACTGTCGTCATGGCTATCGCTCCACCAATTTGATGCGTTTGTTATACCAGTTCATGAAGGCGGAAGTCAGCAAACTGAAGGTCAGGTAGGTGGCCATCATGATGGCGGTCATCTCGACCGCGCGGCCGCTTTGGTTGATGATCGTTCCGTATACGTGAACGATGTCCGGGTAGCCGATCGCGATGGCGAGGGAGGAGTTTTTCGTCAGGTTGAGGTATTGGCTGGTCAACGGCGGGACGATAACCCGCATGGCCTGGGGAAAGACGACCAGCCGCAGAGATTGGAAGGCGCTCAGCCCCAGCGCGCGGGCCGCCTCGATCTGCCCCTTGGAGACGGACTGGATACCAGCGCGCACCACCTCGCCGATGAAGGCGGAGGTGTAAATCACCAACCCGGAGAGCAACGCCATGAACTCGGACGAAAACGTCCGCCCGCCCTCGATGTTGAACCCTACCTCTGGCAAAGAGGGGATGTTGGGGGTCAGCGGCGGCTGGGGCAGCACGAACCAGCCGATGACGGCGACAGCCAAAAAAGTCAAAAATGCCCACAGGGTCACCAGCGGCATTCGGCCAGTACGTTTTCCCTGTTGGGTGAGGATGATTGCGACAATGATGGCGGCCACCAGCCCTCCGCCCAAAATGCCCACATAGGTGGCGTACGTTTCGGTAGGGTTGCCCCACGGGAGGGTCACGCCGCGGTTGCTGAAAAAGACCGGGCCGAATGTGATCGCCTCCCGAACGTTGGGAAATTTGAGGAACAGCCCCTGATACCAAAAGATCAGCAACACCAAGAGTGGAATGTTGCGCAGAATTTCAATATACACGATGGCCAGGTTTCGCACCAGCCAGTTGGTGGACAACCGCGAAATGCCCACGATAATCCCCAGCACGGTGGCAAAAATGATCCCCAGGATGGCTACTTGAATGGTGTTGAGCACACCGACAATATACGCTTGCAGATATGTGCTCTCGCGAGAGTATTCGATCAGTGATTCGCCGATATCGAAGCTGGAAATGTAATTCAGGAATTCCAGGCTGAGCGGGATCCCCAGCGCGTCCAACTCTTTGGTCATGTTGGCGTAGAGCGCATACAGGATCGAAAGTACCAGGACAAAAACAATCGCCTGCGACAAGCGCTGTATCACGCGTTCATCGCGCCAGAAAGGCGTGGTTTGTTGTTGCGAGGAGTGAACTGTCATAGGAATACCTCGAACAAACGGGCTGCTGGTTTTTTCAGCCCATGCAATGAAGGGGTGGGTCGAATTGGAGACCCACCCCTTGCATTATTGGGGAGTGATTGTGTTTTACCGTACAGGGGGAGCGTAGAGCAAGCCGCCATCGGTATACAGGCTGTTCAGGCCACGCGGGATGAAGGTGGGGGTATCGGGACCCAGGTTACGGTCGTAGATTTCGGCGTAGCTGCCAACCTGCTTGATGATGTTGTACGCCCAATCATCACTCAGCCCGAGTTTCTGGCCCATTTCGCCTTCCAGGCCCAACAGTTTCTTGACGGTGGGGTTCTCGGTGGAGGCCCGGATTTCGTCTACATTGGCGGAAGTGATGCCGAATTCCTCTGCCGTGAAGGTGGCGAAGACCACCCATTGCACGATGTCGAACCACTGATCGTCGCCGTGGCGCACCACCGGGCCGAGCGGCTCTTTGGACATGGTCTCGTCCAGGATGACGTGTGCTTCGGGATCGGCCATGACCGTGCGGCGGGCAACCAACGCGGACTTGTCGGTGGTATAGGCGTCGCAGCGGCCTTCTTCGTACGCGCCAGACACCTCGTCAGCCGTTTCGAATACCAGCGGGGTGTATTCGATGTTGCGGGAGGCGAACACGTCTGCCAGGTTCAGCTCGGTGGTGGTGCCTGCGGAAACGCAGATGGTTGCGCCGTTCAGTTGCTCCAGGGTGGTGATGCCGCTGTCTTTGCGCACCATCATGCCCTGGCCGTCATAGAAAGTGGTGGCGACGAAGTTGGCGCCCAGCTCGGTGTCGCGTTGCAGCGTCCAGGTGGTGTTGCGGATCAGCACGTCGATTTCGCCGGTCTGCAGTGCAGTGAAGCGCTCTTTGGCAGAGAGCGGGCGGATTTCGAATTTGCTGGCGTCACCGAAGATGGCCGCGGCCAGTGCCCGGCAGTAATCGATGTCAAAGCCAGAAAAGCTGCCGTCTTCACCCAGAAAGCCGAAACCGGGCACGCTGGCGTTGCCGCCGCATATCACCATGCCGCGGTCCAGCACGGTTTGCAGGGTATCACCGCCGACAGGAGCAGCAGCTTCTTCTCCGCCGCCTTCGGCAGGTACTTCGACGGTCACGACCACGGTTTCAACCGCGCCAGGTTGCGCACAGGCCGCCGCAAAGATGGCTGCCAACGCTAAAACAGTAAGTACGAGTAACGATTTGCGAGACATACTTTCTCCTCCGAATCAGAGTAAAGGATTGAAAATTCAAGAAGTGGCAAGGTTATGTGTTTTGAATTATTTTGGGTGCATCACCTCCATTTACGTATGGGATTTGGACATTCGTCTGCAACGTAGTCAGCGTTGGGTCCGAAGTACGCGTAGTGAATACCCGTTCGCAAACCTGATCCCGCGCGCGGGCGCACACTACAACCGCACTTAGACGATCGTAACCATCTCGATTCGTTTGCAGAGCTACCTGGGATAAACAATTGGGAATCGAACCTGGCACTTACCAGCATCTTTCAATTATAGGGGAAATGAGACAATAGAGCAAGACGTTAATGGAATTTTTACATACCTTTTATGTTTTTCCCTGCACGCCGCGGCCCGTCCCTGTGACCGGCAGCCGTGTACAGGCGCGGTACAATGAACATCTCTCTAAAAACATTTCCACAGGAGTCGCCCGTATGAAAATTTTGCTCTTAGGCGTTGGCTTGCAAGGCAAAGCCGCGTTGTACGATCTCGCACGCAGCCCGGATGTCTCGCACGTGATTGCAGCGGATGCCGACATTCGCGGCCTGACCGCGTTCGCAGCCTCCCTGCCCCCGGATAAAGTCACCTGCGTTGCGTTGGATGCCCGTAATGAACAGGCGGTTTCTCGTCTGATGCAGCAGGCGGAAGCCGTCATCGTGCTGCTGCCCGCGGCGTTTCGCGCCCCGATGGCGCGGCTGGCTGTCGAAAACCGTGTTCACTTCGTGGATGCCTCCTACACCCATTCCGCCTACGAAGAACTGGACGAACCCGCGCGGCAGGTGGGGGTGGCGATCCTGCCCGAATTCGGCCTGGACCCCGGTATCGATCACATTCTGGCGGCCCGGGCATTGTCCGCTTTCGACGAAGTACACGAATTCCACACCTACGGCGCGGGAATCCCGGCCCCGGCGGCCTCCCACAACCCGATTCGCTACAAAATTTCCTGGACTTTTGCAGGGGTGCTGAACTCGTACAGCCGCCCGGCCCGTTTGTGGCGGGATGGCAGGCCCCAGCCGGTCGCCCCCTCCGAGCTGTTCCACCCCGCCAACGTTCACCACGTGAATGTGGAGGGCTTTGGCCCGCTGGAAGCCTACCCCAACGGCGACGTGGTGCCCTATCTGGAGCTGCTGGGCATCGCAGGCCAGGTGCAAAACGCGGGGCGCTACTCCATGCGCTGGCCCGGGCACGCGGATTTCTGGGGCAAACTGAGCGCGCTGGGCTTGCTGGACGACGAACCGGTCCCCGCGGGGGGCGGTCGCGTTTCTCCCCGGCAGTTTCTCCACGACCTGCTGGCCCCTCAATTGCAATACGCGCCCGGCGAACGAGATGCGGTCATCGTGCGGGTGGAGGTGCGCGGCCGGTCCGCGGGCCGGCCGAAGCGGGTGGTCTATCAGGTGGTGGATTACCGCGATCTGGACACCGGTTTCCTGGCGATGCAGCGCACGGTGGGTTTTACCGCCAGCATCGGCGCGCAGATGATTCTGCGGGGGGACATCGCCGCGCGCGGGCTGCTCTCCCCCTTGCAACACGTGCCCCCGCAACCCTTTCTGGAGGAGCTATCCCGCCGGGGGATTCAGGTGGAATGTTGGAGCGATTGATGGTCTGATTGGTCTGACTTGTCTACCTTGTCTACCTGTTTACCTGTCTACTCTGTGTACCAACCTACCTACGAGCTAATGTCTGCGAAGCGCGCCGCGCACAACTCGGCCAGCGCGGCCACCGGCAGGCGGATGTTGAGGCCGCGTTCCCCGCCGGAGATGTGGATTTCGTCGAAGAGTTGCGCGGTTTCGTCGATCAGCACCTGGAAGCCGCGGTGGAGCAGGGCCAGGGGGGAGATGCCGCCCGCCTGCAGGCCGGTCAGCCGCTCGGCTTCCCGTTGGGTGGGCAGGGTGACTTTCTTTTCGCCCACCGCGCGGGCGATCTTTTTCAGGTCGGCCTGCAATTCCGCGGGGATGAGGGCCAGGATGGGTTTGCCGCGGTTGGCGGGTTGGACCACGATGGTTTTGAAGACTATGTCGGGCGAGACGCCGAGCATTCGGGCGGTTTCGAGTGCGCCGCGCTTTTCGGGGGGGAGGGGGAAAGCCTGGTAGGGGATGTTGCGGGCGTCGAGCAGGCGGGTGACGTTGTTGCGTGTAGCCATAAAAGCAGAAGTCGAGAATCTAAACGGGTAACACCAGCGTAAACACTGCGCCGCCTTCGGGGTGGTTGGCTGCCAGGAGGTCGCCGCCGTGGGCCTGGGCCAGCTTGCGCGCGATAGACAGCCCCAGGCCGGTGCCGCCCTCTGCCCGGCTGCGGGAGCGGTCGCCGCGGTAGAAGCGCTCGAAGATGTGCGGCAGGGCCTCCTCCGGGATGCCGGGGCCGCTGTCGCGGACGGTGATCAGTGTCCAGTGTTCGGTGTTCAGTTTTCTGGCTACGAATTCCGGAAAGTGTGTATTCATCCACTGGTTGCTGACCACGGAGCACTGAACACGGATCGTGCCGCCCTCGGGGGTGTGGCGCAGCGCGTTGGAGAGCAGGTTGCCGAGGATTTGTTCTACTCTGCCGGGGTCCAGGTCGAGGGGGGGGCAGGCCTCTGTTGGGGGTGGTTCGATGATGATTTGACGGTCCCCGGCCTGGGTGCGGAATGGATCGGTGACGCGGCGGATCAGGGCGGGGAGGTCGGTGGGGGTGCGCACCAGCTCGAGTTGTCCCGCGTCCGCCAGGGCCAGGGTGCGCAGGTCGTCCACCAGCCGTTCGAGCCGCATGGTTTGTTCGAGGACGGGGGTCAGGTTTTCGGGGGTGAGGGGGTAGACGCCGTCTTGCAGGGCTTCGAGGTTGGCGCGCTGCACCGAGAGGGGGGTGCGCAGTTCGTGGGCGATGTCGGCGGTCATGGCTTTGCGCTGGGTTTCGGCTTGCTGGAGGGAGGCGGCCATGTGGTTGAAGGTGCGGGCGAGGGTGGCGATTTCGTCGTCCCCGCGCACGGGGACGCGCTGGGAGAGGTCGCCCTGAGCGAGGGCCGCGGCCGCGCGGGTGAGTTCGCGCACCGGGCGCAGCAGGGTGTAGGCCAGGGCCAGGGCGAGGGCGATGGAGATCAGGATGGCGAGCAGCGCGGCGGTCCAGGCGACGCGGGTGAGGCGGTTGAGCAGGACGACGTCGAGGTTGGGCGGGGGGGTGTAGCCGGGCGCGGGCAGCAGGTAGCCGACGATGCGCCCGTCGACGCGCAGGGGGATGGCCGCGGCGCGCTGTTCGGGGGTCAGTTGGCCGCCGGGGTCGCCGCGGGTGTCGAGGATGACGGTGCCGTCGGGCTGGGCGAGTTGGACGCGCCGCTGGGGGCCGGGCGGCTGTGCCACGCGCTCGACGCCCTGCCAGCCGTTGTGCTCACGGTAGTAGGCCTCCAGGTCGTCTGCCAGCCTTTCCACGCCGAACACGCCGCCGCGCGCCACGAAAGTGCGCACTTCATTTGCCGCGCGGCGGCCAGCGATGGCGATGGTGGTGAAGGTGGTCAGCAGGACGATGAAGATGAAGGAGAGGATCAGGCGGATTCTCATATCCGTGTTCAGTGAACAGTGTTCAGTGGATAGCAAACTGAAAACTGACCACTGAATACTGGTTACTGTTTTGCGAAGCGGTATCCTACTCCAAAAACGGTTTCCACATAGCGCGGTTGTTTGGGATTGGGTTCGAGTTTGGCGCGCAGGTTTTTGATGTGGGCGTCGATGGAGCGTTCGTAGCCTTCGTAGGCGTGTCCGTGGGTGGCTTCGAGGAGCTGCAGGCGGGTGAAGACGCGGCCCGGCTGGGCGGCCAGGGTGGTCAGCAGGTTGAATTCGGTGGGGGTGAGGCCGATGGGCTGGCCGGAGCGGGTGAGGGTGTGGGCGTCCAGGTCGATTTCGAGATCGGCGACGCGCAGGAGGCGGGGCGCGGCGGGCGCGCTTTGGGCGCGGCGCAGCAGGGCGCGCACGCGGGCCACCACCACGCGCGGGGAGAAGGGTTTGGTGACGTAGTCGTCCGCGCCCAGTTCCAGGCCGATCAGTTGGTCGGCTTCGTCCACGCGGGCGGTGAGCATCAGGATGGGGGTATCGGCCTTGCGGCGGATTTGGCGGGCCACGTCCAGGCCGTCCATGCCGGGCAGGTTGAGATCGAGGATGACCAGGTCGGGGCGTCTGTGCTCCCAGGTGGACAGGCCGGAGTCCCCGCGGTAGGCGGTGAGCACGTCGAACCCGGCTTTTTCCAGGTAGGAGCGCAGCACGCGCACCAGTTCGGGTTCGTCTTCGATGATCAGGATGGTGGGCATGGGGGAT
>JALUWE010000208.1 GCA_027019845.1 Anaerolineales bacterium
CTTGCCATTCCAGGCGAATGCACAGACAGCCGTCCAGCTCGTCCAGATCACCGCCATCGACTACCAAAACTTCCCAGACGTGAGCGTCCAGGCCGTGATCCGCAATGCCAACCGCGACCCCATCCCGGTCAGCGATCTGGCCGACATCGAGTTGCTGGAAGATGGCGTAGTGGTGTCCGACCCCGATGAATACCGCTACCAATACGAACAAATCACCGCTGGCATCGAGATACTCTTCGTGCTGGATATTGGCGCCGGCATTACCAGTAATGACACCGTGAGCCGGAAAACTCGGCTGAGCGAGATGCAATCCATCGTCCAATTGCTGCTCGACCTCACTTCCCCGGAGGACCGTGTGGGACTGTTGCTCGTGCGGGGAGATCAGGTTTCGGCCCCCATCCCTCTGACCCGCGATATCGGCAAAGCCCGGCAGGAACTCGACACCATCATCGAGCAGATCTCAGCTTCCCCGCCGAACAGCGCAGCATATTCGAGCGGGCTGGACGGTATCCTTCAGGGTATCGAGACGCTCTCCCAATCCAGCAACAACGGCCGTCTGGTGCAAGGGCTGGTGTTCATCTCGAGCGGCTTGCAACAGGGCACCACTACGGATCTGTCCAACGCGCTGGATCGGGTGGGCGCCGCCCAAATCCCGGTCCATACCGTTCTGCTGCGGGCGAACGAAGTCACCGACGCGGCCGACTGGGGCACGCCGCTTCAACAACTGGCACAACGCTCCGGCGGCTCTTACGCCCACTACGCCAACACCACCTCCCTCAGCAATTTGCGCAGCTGGATGGAAGCCCAACGCGTGCAATACCGCTTTCAATTTCGCTCCAAATCCAACATCAGCTCCCAACGTACCATCGAGCTGCGCTTCAACCGGGCCGCAGGCAATATGATCACCGACAATATGACCTACCAGGTCGAACTCAGCCCCCCGGTGGTGGTGATCGAAACCCCGGCAAACAACCAGGAATTTCAACGCGTGGCCGACTACGGACAAGACCCCAACACCGTCGAACCGACCAGCATGGATATACGCGCCTATGTCGAATGGCCGGACGGCTACCCGCGCGTGATACTGGGCGCGCAGTTGTGGGTCAACGGCGAGATGACCGGCCAGCCCATTCCCTTCCCCGGCGACGTGATCGCCTTCAACCTGGACCTGAAACCCTACCGCCAGGGCAACACCGGCCTACAACTCCAGGTTCAAGTGCAAGACGAACTGCAATTCGAGAGCTTTAGCGCGCCCACGGAGGTCAACGTAGCCTTTATCGAGCTGCCGGCACCCCCCACTGAGGAAGCCGGTGAAGGACCGTCGAGAGTGATCCCCTTAACACCCTGCCAGGACCTGGCCGGGATTCAACGCTGGCTCTGTGAGAGCAACAATTATGCCGGCTGGGCAGGCCTGGGCCTGGGGTTGATCGCGGTGGCGATGGTGATCGTCTTCCGCCGCCCCCTGGCGCGCGCCGGCGGCGCGATGGTCGAAGGTGTGCGGCAAACCGTCGCCCGCCTCACCCAAAGGCCACACGCAGCCGCAGTGGGCGCGTACCTCGAGGTGCTGCGCGGCGACGAACAACTGAAAGACCGGCCAATCGAAGTATATGTCGATACCATCACCCCCATCGGCCGCAGCCCCGAAGACGCGGAGATCGTTTTCCAGGCCGACATGGAAAAAAGTGTGGTCAGCCGTTTACATTGCCAACTGATCCACGAAGACGGTGTGTTCCGCATCCGCGATGCCGGTTCCACCCACGGCACCTATGTCAACGGTGTGCGCCTGCCCGAGGGTCACGAAGGCCAACCCCTGCACGACGGTGACCGCATCGAACTGGGCCAGGCCGCCCGCGGCGGGGTGATGCTGCGCTTTCGCTATGCCGAAAACATGGACGACGAAGATATCTACATCACCAATCCCACTTCCTATGAAGACAGCGAAGACGAGGAGTATCCCTAAATGCCGCTGCCCAAAAAGACGCGCGTTGGCCCTTACGTGATCATCGAGTTCCTCAACAGCGGGGGCATGGCCGATGTCTACCGCGCCCGCGTTGCCTCCCGGCGGCAGGAAGTGGCCCTCAAAATCAGCCAGCTCGACCGCAGCGAACCCATCCTGAACAACGCGTTGCGTTTCGAGGTCAACCTGATGTCGCGGCTCACACATCCTGGCATCGTGCGCGTCCTGCCCATTCCCTTCAAGAATAGAAAACAACAACCTTTCATGGCGCGCGCCCTCAACCTCCCCGGCAAACCCTGGTACTTTGCCATGGAATATCTGCCCGGCGGCTCGTTGGAAACCCTGACCAAAAAAGCAGGCCCCCTGCCTTTCGACCTCGCTTGCGCCATCGGCCTGGAAATTGCACACGCGCTCAGCTATTTGCACAAAAACAATATCGTTCACCTGGACATCAAACCCGACAACATCCTCTTCCGGCACACGCCTCAACGAGACAACCCCATCGCCCCCGTGCTGACCGACTTCGGCATCGCCGCCATGAACGCCACCAACGCCAGCATGAGAGGCGGCACCACCGTCATCATGCCCCCCGAACTGATCCGCAAAATGCGCGGCGAGCTGCCACCCGAACACGACATCGATCTCAGAAAGGTGGACGTTTACATGCTCGGTGTCGTGCTCTACCGCATGTGGACCGGCAAATACCCGTTCGACGGCTTGACCCGCAAGCGGATCACATCGGCCATCATACGCGGCCGGATAATCTCTCCCCGCGTGTACAACGACCAGGTCCCACCAGAGGCCGAAGAATTGATATTCGACTGGCTCTCCCGCGACCCGATCATGCGGCCTGACCTGCCGGAAATCCGTCGTTACCTGACACGCTGGGCCGGCGGCTTACGACGTTTTCCCCACACCCTCACACCCACCCGTAGATGGCCTT
>JALUWE010000209.1 GCA_027019845.1 Anaerolineales bacterium
AAGGCCAGGTGCTCTACCACGGCAAGAACATCTACGACCCCGACGTTGACCCGGTCGAGGTACGCCGCCGCATCGGCATGGTGTTCCAAAAACCCAACCCCTTCCCCAAGAGCATCTACGAAAACGTGGCCTGGGGCGCGCGCATCAACGGCTACAAAGGCAACATGGACGAACTGGTGGAACAATCGCTACGCGGCGCGGCCCTGTGGGACGAAGTCAAAGACAAACTCGACCAGAGCGGCCTGTCCCTCTCCGGCGGCCAGCAGCAACGCCTGTGCATCGCCCGCGCCATCGCAGTCAAACCCGACATCATCCTGATGGACGAACCCGCCTCGGCCCTCGACCCCATCGCCACCCTGAAAATCGAAGATTTGATGCGCGAGCTGGCCAAAAACTACACCATCATCGTGGTCACCCACAACATGCAACAGGCCGGACGTGTTTCCGATTACACCGCCTTTTTCAACCTGGGCGAAGGCCGCGCCGGCGTGCTCGAAGAATACGGCCCCACCACCAAAATCTTCACCAACCCCGCCAAACAAAGCACGGAAGATTACATCACGGGAAGATTCGGGTAAACGCAAACGACAAACACAGGAGCACCACATGACCTCCCCCCGCGAAAGACTGGACCGTCTGATCGAAAAACGCAAGAACGACATCCTGATGCTCGGCAGCATGGTAGAACAGGCCCTCCTCGAAGCCGTAGCCTGCCTGAAGAGCAGAAATGTGAACGAAGCCCGGCGCATCTACGCCAGTGACGAAAAAATCAACCAAAAACGATTTGAAATCGAGAACGAGTGCCTGATGGCTATCGCCACCCAGCAGCCCGCCGCCCGCGACCTGCGCGTCCTGGCCTCCATCCTCGAAGTCAATACCGAACTGGAACGCATGGGCGACTACGCCAAAGGCATCGCCCGCATCGCCATCATGCTGGGCGATCACCCGCCCCTGAACTCGCAACCCGACATCCCGGCCATGGCAGACCAGGTCGTCCGTATGCTCCACCAGGCGCTCAGCGCGTTTGTCTCCACAGACCAGCGGGCAGCCCGCAGCATCCCCAAACAAGACGACGTGGTGGACGCCATGTACAACCAGATCCACCGCCAACTGCTCTCCCAAATGATCGCCGACCCCGCGGCCATCGACCCCGCCAACTTGCTGCTCTGGGCCGCGCACAACATCGAGCGCACCGCCGACCGGGTGACCAACATCTGCGAGCGCACCATCTTCATCGAAACCGGCGAAATGATCGAACTGGACATCTCGGACGACGAACAGGAAAAGGTCATGTCGCCATGAGTCGGAAAAAAGTTCTCGTGCTGTGTACCGGCAACTCCTGCCGCTCCTGAGCTACCTGGAGCACTACCCGCCAAATCTCTTGGGGAACTCACGGCTTTCGTGTGTATAATGGGGGTATTCACTGGCAAGTTGAACATCAATGATAGGACTTACGCACTTGAAAAGTCGCACCCAGACCTCACACCTTATTTTTGCGCAAATTCAGGGCATTTCTATTCAGTTAGTGCAAACACAGGCCGTTTCTATTCGGTTTCAGTGGCCTAAACAGTACCTTTCTAAGCAAATAGCCAGGTCTTTCGAAAATTGCTTTAGACTTAGCAGCTCCACCCGCACGAGTTTGCCAGTGCGGTCATCAAAGACGAGCCGCCCCGGCGTTGCCAACAAGTCTCTCACAATGCGTTTGGGGCCATAGCCTTCAAAGGGACTGCTGAGCAGAGCGTTGTGGTAGAAGTCAGCCAGCAGGTTGTGAGCCAGGTCGGTAAGCAATATGTAGCCCTTCTGCCCCAGAAAGCTACGTTTACGGCGGGCTTCCAATCCCAAACCGCTCTTATCGTTGCGAAATTGCTCGACTTCGGCTCCTCCCCGCTTATCGTAACGGGCGATGAACAGTTTTTTGGAGGGCAAGGAAAGTGTGCTGACATAGTAACTGTACACATACTTGCCCTTTTTGAGCCGCTTCTTGACAAACACGCGTACCGGCCGGCCATAATCTACGGGTGACGGGGCTTGGCCTATCCAAACGCCTGGGCGATACACATCCCAACGACGGACCCTCCGCACCAGGCTGGCTGCGCGGCGGTTATTCATGCCCTTAGCAACCACATGATAGCCTCGCCCGATAATCCAGCGCAGGTGGTCATCACTGCCTCCACCGCCATCAATGCGCCACACCGTGCGTCGCACCTGCTCGGCAGATAACTCTAAAGCAATTTCGGCTGCTTCGATGGCGGGGCGCAGGCAATGGGTCGTATGCCGGTTCCCTGGGAAGATGTCCGACCAGACCGTCTCCCGGTATCTGACCACACTGACCCGAGCCAGTTGCCGCCCGGCGGCGTTTTTTTATCCCGAAAGTACCCTTTTTGGCTCTCTTCCGCCCGGGGGCTACACGGCAAACCGGATAAATCGAAGTCCAGCCACAGGTAGCCACGCCAATCATGTCTCTCGGTCAGGCTGTGTGCCTTCCAAATAGACAGGGTCACCTGCCGCAATTGCTCGATTTGCTTTAGAGTTAGCACATCCAGCAGGCGAGATAGCGTGGATTGGTCGGCAATTCGCGGCCATCCCCATACCCTCGCCAGCCCGACTTCCGATTTGAGCCGGACATTGACTTCAGAAAGCGTCTCGCAGCCTGCCAGGATGCTCAAGAGTACCTGTTGTAACTTGTCAGCAGGGCTGAAGTCTCGCGTTTTCATCGAAATCTGAACCTGGGCCAGGGGCTCTAGCCTGTTTTGGGCCTGGTAAAGTGCAAAAAGTGCTGCCAATGGCGCATATTGGGTGTTGGTCGGCCCTTCCGTCAATCCTATTTCAAGGCTCATTGGAGGTCTCCTTCCTATGATAAGTCTAAAGCAATTCTCCAATGATACCCAATCCGGCGCACG
>JALUWE010000210.1 GCA_027019845.1 Anaerolineales bacterium
CCGCTTTGAAAGCCGCCCCCTCCACCCCCACCACGAAAGGCAGGCTGACGAACAACAGCGAGACCACCAGCAGCATGTCGAAGGCGCGCTCGATCATGATGGTCGGCACGATCTGCCAGAAGCGCAACGGGCTGTTGCGGCTGAGCAAAAAGGCGCGGCCCACCTCGCCCAGGCGGAAGGGCAGCACGTTGTTCAGAAAATAGCCCTCGTTGAGCGTCAGGAACACCCGGCGCGGGGAGGCTTTGTTTTCCAGCAAGGCGCGCCAGGCAACGGTGCGCGCCAGCAGCGAGGCGAGAAAACTGAGGATCGAGAGCAGCAAAAAACGGTAATCACCGCGCAGCAACTCGTTCTTCAGTTCGGTCGAATCCACGTTGAAAAACACGATGCCCAACAACCCGGCGCTGATCCCCACCCCCAACAGCACGCGCCACCAATCGCTGCCTCGTTCTCCGTTCTTCGTTGCTTCGTTACTTCGTTCCAACGTTCTATGCTCCACGCTCTACGCTTTAATCATCCCCCAAACGCAGCACCGCCATGAAAGCCTCCTGCGGCACTTCCACGCTGCCGATCATCTTCATGCGCTTTTTGCCCTTCTTCTGTCTTTCGAGCAGCTTCTTCTTGCGGGTGACGTCGCCGCCGTAGCACTTGGAGAGCACGTCCTTGCGCAGGGCCTTCACGTTGGCGCGCGAGATGATGCGCCCGCCCGCTTTGGCCTGGATGGGCACGGTGAACATCTGCCGCGGGATCAGGTCTTTGAGTTTGGAGATCAACGCCTGGCCTCTGTGGTAGGCGTCTTTTTTGTGCACGATGCTGGCCAGCGCGTCCACCGGCTCGTTGTTGACCAGGATTTCCAGCCGTTGCAGGTCTTCGGCGCGGTATTCCAGGAACTGGTAGTCCAGCGAGGCGTAGCCGCGCGTGCGGGATTTGAGCTGGTCGAAGAAGTCCACGATCAGCTCGGAGAGGGGGATCTCGAAGTTGAGTTGCACCCGGTTGGGGGCGGGGTAGTCCTGATCGACGAACACCCCCCGACGTTTGGTAGCCAGTTCCATGACCGCGCCGTAGAATTCCGTGGGCGTGAAAATCTGGATTTTCATCCAGGGTTCGCGGATTTCGGCGATCAGCCCTTCGTCGGGCAGTTCCGCGGGGGAGTCGATCAGCAGCACCTCGCCGGTCTCGCGCATGACCACTTCGTACTGCACCGAGGGCGCGGTGACGATGATGTTCAGGTCGTACTCGCGCTCCAGCCGCTCCTGCACGATCTCCATGTGGAACATGCCCAGAAAGCCGCAGCGAAAGCCAAAGTTGAGCGCCTGGGAGGTCTCCGGCTCGAAGACCAGCGCGGCGTCGTTGAGTTGCAGTTTTTCGAGCGCGTCGCGCAAATCCGCGTAGTCCTCGCCGTCCACCGGGTAGATGCCTGCGAAGACCATCGGTTTGGCGGGGCGGTAGCCGGGCAGGGGTTGGGCCGCGGGCTGGCGGGCGGTGGTGAAGGTGTCGCCGACGCGGCATTCGTGGACGGTTTTCAGGCCGGTGGCGACGTAGCCGACCTCGCCGGGGCCGAGGCCGGGGGTGGGTTTCAGGTCGGGCGCGAAAATGCCCACCTCGACCGGTTTGACGTCCGCGGCGGTAGCCATCAGGCGCAGGGTGTCGCCGCCGCGGACCTGGCCGTCCACCACGCGCACATAGGCGATCACGCCCTTGTAGGGGTCGTAGTGGGAGTCGAAGATCAGGGCGCGCAGGGGTGCGTCCGCCTCCCCGCGCGGGGGCGGCACCTGTTCGACTATCGCTTCCAGCACTGCGGAGACGTTGGTGCCCTCTTTGGCCGAGATGCGGATGATCTCCTCCTGGGGGGTGCCCAGCAGGTTTTCGATCTCCTGGGCTACATCGTCGGGCATGGCCGCGGGCAGGTCGATTTTGTTGATCACCGGGATGATTTCGAGGTCGGCCTCCAGCCCGAGGTACAGGTTCGCCAGGGTCTGGGCTTCGATGCCCTGGGAGGCGTCCACCACCAGCAGCGCGCCCTCGCAGGCGGCCAGGGCGCGGCTGACCTCGTAGCCGAAGTCCACGTGCCCGGGGGTGTCGATCAGGTTGAGCTGGTAGGTTTTCCCATCCTGCGCGGTGTAGTTCATGCGCACCGCCGAGGCCTTGATGGTGACGCCCTTCTCGCGCTCCAGGTCCATGCTGTCGAGCACCTGCTCGGTCATCTGGCGGTCGGAGAGGGTGCCGGTCAATTGCAGCAGGCGGTCGGCCAGGGTGGATTTGCCGTGGTCGATGTGCGCGATGATACAGAAGTTGCGGATATGGTCGGTGGTGGTCATGGCAAGGGGGAAGTATAACCGATTTTTCAGACCCCAAACACGTGCGTCAGTACGGTGCTGCCTGCGCCGCCCACGCTTTGCAGCAAGGCCAGCCGCGCGTTCTTGACCTGGTTTTTACCGGCGCGCCCGGTCAGTTGGAGCACGATCTCGCAGGTCTGGTAGAGGGCGGTGGCGCCGATGGGGTGGCCGCGCGCCTTCAGCCCGCCCATGGTGGAGATGGGGATGTCCCCGCGCAGGCGGATGCGGCCCTCTTTTGCCAGCCGCCAGCCCTGGCCGCGCTGCGCGAACCCGGCGGCCTCCAGTAGCAGGCAGGCCATGATGCTGAAGGCGTCGTGTACCTCGAACAGGTCGATGTCGCTGCGATGCACGTTGGCCTTGCGGAAGGCGTCGTAGGCGGATTTTTCCGCCGCGTACAGTTCCAGCGGGTCGGCGCGGTCATCGATGCGGAACCAGTCGGTGGCTACGCTGGAGCTGAGCATCCGCACGGGGTGATCGGTGTAGGCGCGCGCCTCCCCGCTGCGGGTGAGCACCACCGCGGCCGCGCCGTCGCACACCGGGGAGGCGTCGAACAGGCGC
>JALUWE010000211.1 GCA_027019845.1 Anaerolineales bacterium
CACCCCCGACACCCTCAACACTAACGAGACCCCCTCCCCGGCCACCGCAGCGCCCGCGGGCGCTCCCCTCGCGCTGCCCCCGGTCGACCCCCTCGATGTGAACGGCGACATCATCATCGCGGGCAGCTCCACCGTCTTCCCGCTCACCGAACGCATGGCCGAACGCTTTCAGGACGAAGGCTTTTCCGGCCAGATCACCATCGACAGCATCGGCTCCGGCGCCGGGTTCGAGCGTTTCTGCGTCTCCGGCGAAACCGACATCTCCAACGCCTCCCGCCCCATCAAGGACAGCGAAATCGAATCCTGCCGCGGCATTGGCCGCGAACCCATCGCGTTCCGCGTCGGCACCGACGCGCTGGCCGTCGTGGTCAGCCGCGAAAACGACTTCCTCGACAACCTGACCCTCGAACAGCTGGCCCTGATCTTCTCCGACCGGGCCACCCAATGGTCCGACCTCGACCCCGCCTGGCCCGCCGAAGACATCCTGCTCTTCTCCCCCGGCTCCGACTCCGGCACCTACGACTACTTCGTGGAAGAGGTCTTCGACGAAGACGAGACCCCCATCCAGACCGCGCCCAACATCCAATTCTCCGAAGACGATAACGTGCTGGTGCAGGGCGTAACCGGCAGCCCCCACGCCATCGCCTACATGGGCTATGCCTACTACCGGGAAAACGCGGACAGCCTCAAGGTGCTCTCCATCGAGGGCGTCGCCCCCACGCAAGAAAACGTGGACAACGGCAGCTATCCCCTGGCGCGGCCGCTCTTCATCTACTCCGACGCCGGTATCATGCAAGCCAAACCCCAGGTGGCCGCCTTCATCAACTTCTACCTGACCTTCGTCGACGAAGAAGTCACCGATGTCGGCTACTTCCCCGCCAGCGACGAGGCCCTCGAGCAGTCCGTGCAGCACTGGCTCGACGCTATGGGGCAGTAAGTCGTACCCAGACCTCACAGGTCTCAAAGCGCATGGAGATGCCCGGATGCAATCTATTTTGGGCAAATCTTCCTGCATGGTGTGGTAGTAGACCTGTGAGGTCTCAACTGCGTAAGTACCGAAGATAAGATTTACCTCCTCATCTCGAAACATCGCCAACGAAGGCCGTACTTATGTCATCATCCCAGGAAACTTCCCTCGTTGTCGCACTGCGCCGCAAGCCGCGGCGAACGGAAACCATTATCCAAACCTTTCTGTTCCTGGCCGCGGCGATTTCCATCTTCACCACCGTCGGCATCGTGTACGAACTGGGCCGGGAGTCGCTCAACTTCTTCGCCCGCACCCAGTGGGAAGAGACCAACAAACAGATCGCAGCCCCCATCGCCGCGGACGACACCCGCATCGAAGTCACCACCTCCGGCGCGGAGCTGCAACCCGGGGACGTGATCCGTGTCGGCGAGGAGATCATGCGGGTCGAAAGCGTGCAGAGCACCTCCCTGGTGGTGCAACGCGGCCAGCAGGGCACCCCACCCCAGGCACACCGCGCCGCGCTCGACATTTTCACTGCCCGCAAAGCCACCCTGCTGGAATTCCTGACCGGCACCGAATGGGCGCCCCAGATCGGCAGGTTCGGCGTCTGGCCGCTGCTCAACGCCACCCTGATGACCACCACCATCGCCATGCTGATCGCCCTGCCCACCGGCCTGAGCATCGCCATCTACCTGAGCGAATACGCCTCCGAGCGGGCGCGCGGCGTGCTCAAACCCACTCTGGAAGTGCTGGCCGGAATCCCCACCGTGGTGTACGGCTACTTCGCCCTGACCTTTATGACCCCCCTGCTGCGGGCGGTCCTCGGCAAAGACGTGGTCGAAATCTTCAACACCGCCTCCGCAGGCATCGTGATCGGCATCCTGGTCATCCCGCTGGTGACCTCCATGAGCGAAGACGCGCTGCACGCGGTGCCCTCATCGCTGCGCCATGCCGCCTACGCGCTGGGGGCCACCAGGCTGGAGACCGCGGTCAAGGTGGTGGTGCCAGCGGCCTTTTCCGGCATTGTGGCCGCCTTCATCGTCGCCATCTCGCGCGCCCTCGGGGAGACCATGGTGGTCGCCATCGCCGCCGGCGCGGGGCCGAACTTCACCTTCAACCCCTTCAAGGGTGCGGAGACCATGACCGGCCACATCGTGCGTATCAGCGGCGGCGACCTGAGCTACGACTCCATCGACTACAACAGCATCTTCGCCATCGGGCTGATGCTGTTCCTCTTCACCCTGGTCCTGAACATCATCAGCCAGCGGGTGGTGCGCCGCTTCCGGGAGGTGTACGAATGACCGCGCACAGTCCCGCGCCCGACCCGGGCCGCGAATTCGCCGCCAACCTGTTCCACCGCCACCGCCGCAGCCGCTTCTGGCGCGCGGTGTTCCGCCTTTCCACCGTGATCGGCGTGGTGTTCCTGGCCTTGCTGCTGCTGAACGTGATCAACGCGGCCTTCGGCTACGTCGCCATCGAATACAACATCCCCCCTGAAGAGCTGGCCATCAACGACATCCCCATCGAATACCTGCACGAGAGCGACCTGCTCTACATCCTGCACCAAAACCTGAGCGCAGGCCGCTACCGCAAACTGGACAACGACAAGCCCCTGGTGACACGCAGCCGCGAGGAGATTTTGGAACTGGTGATACAGGAGGTGGTCGAACCCCAGGTGGTGGGCACCTGGCCGCTGTACGACTCGCTGTTCCGCCGCCGCGAGGTGTTCGCCCAGGCCGCGCAAAAGTACCCCCAGGCGCGGCTGCAATTCGTCTCCTGGCTGGACCGCGACTTCCTCACCAGCCCGCAATCCTCGGACCCGGAAAACGCCGGGGTGCGCACCGCGGTGCTCGGCTCGTTGTGGGTGGTCGCCATCACCATCCTGTTCGCCTTTCCCCTCGGCGTGGGCGCGGCCATCTACCTG
>JALUWE010000212.1 GCA_027019845.1 Anaerolineales bacterium
GATCTCATTGATCACCAACATCGTCTGATTGCGCCGTTCCAGGTCGCTGGTCAACTGTTGGCGTTCTGCTTCCTGCCGTTTGTGTTCGGTGATGTCCTTCAGCAGCCCCACAGAGCCGATCACGTTACCATCATCATCATACAGCGGCGCACCACTGACGTGCATCCATACCGGGTGCCCGGCTTTATGCCAGAAACGGATTTCGTAGCTGTCCGAGATGCCTGCCAACCGCAGGCGGTTTTTCTCCAGTACGACCTTTTGATCTTCTTCTGCCAGCAGAAGTTTGTGCGCCACCTCTCCCACTAATTCCTCTTCCGAGTAGCCCAGCATTTCGCAGCATTTGGGGTTGACGAACAAGATCACATCGTCTTTATCGACCTGCATCAGGCCTTCGTTCATCATTTCGATCAAATCACGATACTGTTTTTCGCTGCGGCGCAACTTGCTGGTGCGTTCTTTCATTTGCTCTTCGACCAACTGGTAACGTTGAATGTTGCGCAGGATTGGCGCCAAATAAGCCAGCGCGAGGTTGAGCAGTTCTATCTTCCACGTTTCACCGGGCGGCGATGTGCTCGCCACGCAGATCAGCCCCAATAGCGCGCCCTCCAGGGAAATGGGAAAGGCCAGCCGCCGGGGATCATCCTCATTTGGAACCGAGATGCCTCGCTCCGCTAACCATACCCATGGGTCAATCCCCAGCGGGAGCGATTGGTAGGATGATAGAGAAAACCCTACCGAATGGACGAGATACAGCCTCTCGTGAGGGCCGTCCACCAAAAAGAAAGCCACCATTGAAGGATTGCAAATCTCTGCCAGCCAATCGATAAACACCTTGATTTCGTGTTCGAGATCGAGTGTTGTCCCCAATCGGAGTGTGAGCTGGTGGAGAAGTTTTAGCGTGCCGGTATCAATGGGTTCGCTTGAGGCCATTTCTACCCAAAGACGAATTATTTTTTTCCGCGTATTGTGGAAGTAAACCCAGAAAACGCGTGGGAAAGCGGCGGCCCAATACGGGGGCCTTCTTTCTCGGAGATGAGATACTCACGCACTTGCTTGCTATGCTCGCTGCCGCGAGCGCTAAGAACGACGAAGGCCTTGCGGACCTCCCCACCGATTTCGGTATAACGAAGCAAAAAAATGTTGTCTGCGATGTGGGAGACGCCGCGGCCCGTCAGTGTCAATTGGTTGGAAAACAGCTCTCCCATCTCCGCGGTGAGTATGGCAGTGATGTTACGCTGTTTGAACCATTGCACCAGGGAGTAAACAAAGTTGAAGAAACGATCAGAGTCCTGTCTGGCGCCGGCTTCCAGATCGTTGATGCTGTCGATCACCACTCTGCGGGCATTTATCTTCTCCAGCAGAGCGACCATTTTCCGGGCGTGTTCGTCGATGTTCAATTCCACCGGAGAGGTATAAAACATGGCAAGTTTGCTCTGATCCATAGCGGGCACATCGAAGCCGAAGTTTTCTGCAATGCGGGCCAGTTGGCTGGGATTCTCCTGAAAGGAAATATAGGCCCCTGCTTCACCCTGCCGGATGCCGTTGAGCAGAAAGTGCAGGGCTGTCACCGTTTTTCCCACACCTGGGTCCCCCACCACCAGCGAGGTGGTGCCGCGTAAGATGCCGCCGGGCAAAATCTCGGAGTCGAAACCTGCGATACCGGTTTTCGCGCGTTCCCGGCTGACGGCGTAAGACTGGGTTTCGGCAGGGGTGGTAAAGCGCGGAAAAACCGTGATTCCATCCGAGGTGATGCGCAGAGAGTGCAATCCGGAAATGTAGTGGCTGCCGCGCAGCTTATACACCCGCAGGGTGCGGTAGTCACGTAGCCCCATGAGCCGATTATCCATGACCAGAATGCCGTCCACGATGGTGGCTTCTATGGCAGTAGTAATTTCCGCGGGCTGATATTCTCCTACCAGGATGGTCGTGCAAGGCAGCGCGGTCAGAATAGCCACCAGGCGATACAGGCTGCGCCGGGACTCTTGTGCCGAGTTGCTCAGCTCGCGCAGGGCGCGGTAACTGTCCACTACCACCACTGCCGGGTTGATCTGCAAGACCAATTCCTCCAGTTGCGCCAGCGCGGCCACACCGTTGCCCTCCAACAGTTGAGGGCCCAAATCTTCGTAGATAACCGAACTGCCTGCTTTTTGCAGGTCGAAAAACGAAAATCCCTGGATGAATTGCAGATTGCGCGCCTGCGGTTCCGAAACCGTAGAGACGAATAGCGCTTTGTTTTCGGGATTCGCGTTGCCATAAGCTATCTGGCTGGCAAGTATGGTCTTTCCACTCCCCGGTACGCCGCTAAGCAGAATGGTGCTGTGCGCCGGGAGGCCCCCGCCTAATATCTCGTCCAGATCGGGGACGAAAGAGGGAATACGTTCGATCATTGATTTACTCCGATACATTGAAATCATCCTGTTCGGCGGATGATTTTGTTAACAAAAATTGGATAGTTTTCAGCAACAAGTTCTCTCTAATCGGTTTGAGCAGAAACTCATCTGCACCCGCTTGAAAAGCACGATCAGATGCCTGGAGCAGCGTGAAAAACAGCACGGGAATTTGGCGTGTTTGCGGGTCTTCTTTCAAGCGCTTGCAAACCTGAAAACCATCCTGAACGGGCAGCAGCACTTCGAGAATGATCGCTTTTGGCCGGCTGGTGCGTGCCAGGTTGAGCACTTGTATGCCGTTGTCCGCAAAGGTGAGCGTGTAGTGTGGCTTAAGGGCTTTCTCAAGCGCGCGGCGCATAAAAGGGTCGCGCTCGCCGATTAAAAGCGAGGGGGGGCGATCTTTCATTGTCTCTTCCTAAAACTAACACCTCTCTTGAGCTATTGTATCCCATTTGTATGAAAATTGCCCTTCCCCCATCTGGGTCTGAGGTATGGTGGGGG
>JALUWE010000213.1 GCA_027019845.1 Anaerolineales bacterium
GATCTGGTAGACCTCGATGGGGTCCATCCCGCGCTGGTCGATGATGGCGTCCAGTCGCGTCCAGCGGTCTACGTCGCTGTCGTAACGCGGGAGGAACGAGCGGGTGAAGTCGCCATAGCGCCCCACGCTGCCGATGATGGCGTCCAGGGGGATTTCGCGCAGCCCGCGTTTGATGGACTGGCCGCCTTTGAGCAGTTTGCGCACTTCCTCGAAGGGCAGCAAATCCGCGGATTTTCCGCGCAGCCGCGCCATGACCTCTTCGAGCGCGGCCCGGCGGCGGGCGTTGCGGAAATCCGCGATGGTTTTTTGGTAAAGAGGATCAGGGTCGGGCATGGAATTTACGTTTAAGGTTAGAACTTACGCACTTGAAAAGTCGCACCCGGACCTCACAGGTCTCAAAGCGCATGGAGATGCCCGGATGCAATCTATTTTGGGTAAAATCTTCCTGCATCGTGTGGTAGTAGACCTGTGAGGTCTCAACCGATTATCCTTCAAACGGATTGTGCGCGGGTTTTTCGGGCTGCCAGTGTTCCCAATGTACTACTTCGTCGAAAGAGCGGCGGCCCGATTTACGCGGGGGGCGCGGCTGGTGGGCAGTCGGGTAGCCGAAGGAAATGGCGATGCGGATGTGCATGTTGTCGGGGAAGCCGAGCAACTGGCGGGCGCGGTCGCGTTCGTAGATGGTGGCCAGGCAAGAGCCGACGCCCAGTTCCCAGGCGGCCAGCTGCATGTACGCGGCGGCCTGCCCCGCGTCGAACATGACGTTGAAGCGCAGCCCTGGGTCCGGGGTGATGATGGCGACTGCCAGGGCCGCGGCCGCGATGTGCCCGGCAAACTGGCCGCATTCGGACAGGGCTTTGAGGGTGTCTTCGTTCTGGATGGCGATGAAGTGCCAGGGCTGCATGTTTTTGGAGGATTGTGCCAGCCGCCCGGCGTTGAGGATGGCGCGTACGGTTTCTTCGGGCAGGGGCTTGTCCTGGAATTTACGGATGGCTCGTTTGGTGCGGATGGCGTGGTATACGTTCATGGGAGTTCGAGTTAGGAGTAGGACTTACGCACTTGAAAAGTCGCACCCAGACCTCACAGGTCTCAAAGCGCATGGAGATGCCCGGATGCAACCTATTTTGGATAAAATCTTCCTGCATCGTGTGGTAGTAGACCTGTGAGGTCTCAACTGCGTAAGTACTGTTAGGAGTTTAAGTGTGGAGGGGGTGGCGGGTCTTGCTTCCCGCTACGTACCAGGGAGTTGGAAATTTTTTTACACTCCTAGTATTTTTCTGGCGAAATCGCGCACTGCTTTGGCAACTTTAATGGCCTCTTCCGCTTCCTGAAATGTGGGGTCTTCACCAGGGTAACGGGTTCGCACAGCGTGTTCCGACAGAGTGTTCAGGTGGTTCGCTGCAAAGCGAGGCAGCAATAGCCGGGAGACTGCCCAGGAACGCTGGTGCGGTGGGGCGTCCGTGTCCATGATGACCAACAGGTCTACATCGCTGTCAGGGGAGGGATGCCCATAAGCAAACGAGCCAAACAGGATGATTTTTTCTGGATGAAGCGCTTGAACAATCCGTTGAATAGCGACAGGTAAGGACTCTCCCACGGGCACAGAAAGGCCGCGGGGGATTGTTTTGGAAGAGCGAATGTCTAAATCAGGTTTACCGGTCACGTCGTTTACATTTACGTTGCAATGGATGGATGGATTATACCAACGGGGAAATGGCTTTTTGGTGATCACTCGAACACCACGCCGCCGATGGTGACGATGGAGGTGTTGTGGTTGTCGGCGGGGCATTGTGCATAGCCAATCGTTTTGCCGCGGGTGGTGCCCATCATGCGCATCGCCAGATAGAGGGGAAATGTGCCGCAAACGTTGTTCTTGTCGTCTTCGCTCAAGATGGTGTGCAGGAATCCCTGCGCGTCTCCGGCTGCCAGGTGATCGAACAGACGTTGGTCTTCCGCGGCGATGCGATGTTTGGTGTTTTCGTCGAGGGGGCGGCCTCCGAACGCGGGACCGACGTGTGCCAGGTCGCCGGAGACCACGTAGAAGACGCGGCGGCCTGCGGTGGCCTGCCGGAGGGCCGCGACCAGCGCGTCCGCCAGGTGGGGCCGCGCGGCCGCGCCGTTCTCGCCGGACGGGTCCGGCAGTTGCCCGACCAGGATGGGCACCAGGGGGATGGCTTTGTGGTTCAGCAGGTGATGTAGCCAGACCGCGACCAGCTCAATCGAGTGTTCGTGGCGGTGGTACAACTCGCCCGCGAAGGCGTTCTCTTCGCCGGTGGCCGCGGCGAGGGCGTCGACCACTTCCTGATCGGTGGGCAGCACGCCGAAAGGGGTGGCGTAGTGCTGGCGGGTGAGGGTGATGGGGTTGTGCCCGCCGTAGTGGTCGGTGCCGAGGATGACGATCAGGTCGGCGTGTTGCAGCGCGGGCGCGGCGTGTTTCCAGACGCGGGCGTAGATGTGCCCCCCGCGCGGGTAGTCGATGTGCGGGGAGAGCAGCCCGCGCGCTGCGTTGGGGCCGGGATCGACCTCTGCGGCTTCGAGATGGTCGTTGAGCAGGCGGTGAAGTTGAGCCGGATCAGCGGGGTAGGCGTCGCCTGCCAGGGCCGGGGTGCGGAAGTCTGCGTTGCGGTAGGTTTCCAGCGCGTTTCGTTGGGCTTCGGCCGCGCGTTGGTTGTCCAGCAGGCACATCTGGTCGCACATTTGGATGAACTGCCGGATGGTGTCGGGCCGCACGGGAAGCCGGAAGTGTTGGTCGAGGATGGCGGCAATGGTGGGGATGTCGCGCTCTCCGTCGCACAGCAGGAGCAAGGGGGCCAGGTATTGGGGGACGATCAGCGCGTCTTGTGCCAGGCGCAGCGGGTCGCGCAGCAAAAGGGATGCCTGACCCTGGTAGACGAGGGGCTGGGGATCGAGGGGGCGCAGTTTTGGCCGCTGGTTGTTGGACAAAGCGCTCAAACGACTTCTCCTTGCCTGAACCATTCGGCAACGCGTTTATCGAGAGAGGAAGGGTTTTTTGCGTTCATGGCGATAATGTGACTTCGGCTTGCAGCTTCCCGGCGCGGTCGCTGCGCACGTGCAGGCGCACTGTGCCGCCTTGCGGCGCGCGGATCACCCACTGGCCGCGGGCGCGGTTGTCGGTACCGGAGACGCCGAAGGCGAACAGGGCGGTCTTGTTGCTGCGGCCTTCCAGGTGTCCCAGTTCGGTACGGCGTTTGCCCTGCACGAATTGCGCGCCCTCGGGCAATTCGACCTCGACCCAAACGGGCCGCGCGCCGCGTTTTTTGCCCATCTTGCTGGTGAAGGTGGGGAAGAAGCCGGTGTTTTCGACCACCAGATGGAGATGGTACGTGCCGTCCTGGAGGGGGGTGGCTTCGAGGGTGTGAACGCTCAGGCGGGGCAGCATCTCGGCCAGGGAGAGCACATAGGGCACGTTGCGCTCGGCCTCCTCGCCCATGAAGGCGTGCGGCGGGTTGCGCCAGGTGTACATGCTGTTCCAGCCGCCCAGTTCGACCTTGCCCAGCTGCGGATGCTCGAATTCGTACCAGTCCACGTAGGCATCTTCGGGCCCGTTTTCGCGCGCCCACTCGTAGATTTTCACGTCGTCTTCGTGGGGATGGTCGCGGAACCATTCGATGAATTTACGGTCGTACTTGCCGGTGGCGCGGCCGATGATGTCCCACAGTTCGATGGTGTAGGCGTAGATGCCGAGCTGGTGGTACGCCCAATCGTCGAACACGCCGGTGATCACCTCCTTGGGGTGGTATTTGAAGTCGTGAAATACGGAAACGGTTTTGTAGCCGGTCAGTTCCTGGGCGCGCTTGCCAATGGCTTTGAACGTCCACAGGTCGTCGGCGTCCATCTCGTCGTCGGGTTTGGTGCCGTAGGGGCGCAGGATGACGCCGCTGAAGGTGTGGTAGGCGATGGCCGCGTTGATGTTGGGGTGGGAGGTGACGAAATCGACCGCGGCGCGGATTTCGGGTTCGGAGGTGGGGTAGGGGCCGGCCCCGCGCTGTTCGTTTTCAGGCCGCCACTCGAAGGGGAAGTTGCGGTTGAAGTCCAACCCCTGGAGCTGGCGGGCGATTTTGATCAGGTAGCCGTCGTAGTCTTCGATCCGCCCTTCGGGGAGCAGGCGGTAGTATTGGCCGCCGGTTTCGTCCGGGCCGCGTTTTTCCATCAGTTTGGGGTTGAGGGTGCTGATCTTCCAGTCGCCGTTGGGGTCGGGGATGCGCATTTGCAGGATACGCCCGTCGCCGTCGATGTCTTCGGCGTGCAGGCCTTCCATTTTATCTTCGTAGGGGTAGGGCCGCGTGCCGGAGCGGATGTATTTGGGCCTCTCGGCCATGGCCCACGCCGCGCCGTCCGGGTTCAGGCGGGGGACGATGTAGAAGGTGCTGCTGTCCACCAGGCGGGTGACTTGCTCGTCCTGGCCGTATTGGGAGAGCAGCGCCCAGGCGACGCGCAGCGCGGTGGTGGTGCCGGCGATCTCGGTGGCGTGAATGTTGCCGTCCAACCAGACCGCGGGCTTGTCGGTGTCTGCGCCCGTGGCCGGGTTGGTGATGGTGAGCAGGTGGATGTCCTTGCCTTCGTAGCTTTTGCCCAGCACGCCCAGTTGCAGGATGTTTGCATACTTCTCGGCCCACTCGTCGAGCAGGGTTTTGAGTTCGTCGTTGGTGAAATAGCGGTTGAAGTTCATGTTGTCTGGTTGTTTGGTTGGTTTGTGTTTTGTGAGAGAGAGGATCAGGTTTTTTGTGAACTGAGAGCGTCTTCCCCCGCCCGCCGGACGTACAGCCGTACCCCGTGAACGCCCACCACCTCCACCCGGCTGCCTGCGGGAATCGGCTGGCTGCCTTCCGCCAGCTGCGCGCTCCACTGCTCCCCGGCCAGCTGCACGATTCCTTCCGGCGCGATCTCGCTGCGCGCCACACCGACCCGCCCGATCAGCGAGCGCCGCCCCACCCGCACCGGCGCTTGTTGGGCGCGCATCGCAAACATCAGGATCAGGGCAAAGCTCCCGCCGATCACCAACCCGCTGGTGACGATCAGCGGCACGGAAACGCGCTGAAATTGCGGGGTGCCGGGCGAGTTGAACAGCACCAGCGCGCCGACGATGAACGACCCCACCCCGGCCGCGGTCAGCGCGCCGTGTGTCGGCGCTTTGATGTCCAGAATGAACAACACAAACGAGATCACCAAAAAGATCAACCCTACCCAGTTGACGCCCAGAATGCCCAACCCGAACGCGGCCAGCGTCAGGCTTACCGCGCCGATGAACCCGGCCACCCACCCCCCGGGGCTGCCCAACTCGATCAGGATGGCCTGCACGCCCACCGAGAGCAGGATGAACACCACGTTCGGATTGGTCAGGATGCCCAAGAGCTGCTCGATGAACGAGGGGGTCAACTCCACCACCACCGCGTTGGCCGTGTTGAGCGTGCGTTCGCCCTCCGCGGTTTGGACCGTTACCCCGTCTGCCTGCCGCAGCAGGTCGCCCACGTCTTCGGCCACGAAGTCGATCATGCCCACCGCGTGTGCCTCGTAAACCGTGGCGGCTTTAGCGTTCTCGATGGTCTCCTCGGCCAGCGCGATGGCCTCCTCGGACCGCCGCGCCTCCATCAGGGAGCGTATCTGGGCGCGCAGGGCTTCCTTGACTTTGGACTCCAGCGTCTCGCCCAGGTCCTCGCCCTGCCCCCCGACCGGGCTGGCCGCGCCGATGGCCGTTTCCGGCGACATCGCGGCCAGGTGCCCGGCCATGGTGATCACCGTCCCCGCGCTACCCGCAATCGCGCCGCGCGGCCAGACGTACACGATCACCGGCACGCGGCTGGCGCGGATGTCCTGCACCATATTGTCCATCAAATCGATGCTGCCGCCGGGCGTGTTCAAACGGAAGATCAAGGCTTCGTACCCCTGTTGTTCCGCGGTGCGAATGCCCCGGCGGAGGTACTCCACCATGGCAGGCGTCACCGGCCCGTCCGCGGTCAGCACCAGCACGCGAACGCTCCCCTCCTGTGCCCGCGCGGGAAACCGGGCAAGGAAAATTCCTGCCAGCAAAACCCCGAGCAAAAAGAGAAACCGTTTCTTCGACATTATCTTTCTTCCACACCCGGCGCACGCTATGCGCCGCCAACTTTCAACCGGCAGATTCTCTACCTACCCTCATTATATTCCATTCCGCTTGACCTGTATCCCCCAACACGGTAGAATCACAAACACAGCAACATGCGGGCGTCGCCAAGTGGTAAGGCATCAGCCTTCCAAGCTGACATTCGCGGGTTCGAATCCCGTCGCCCGCTCTGGTCAGTGTTCAGTATACAGTATTCAGTTTTCAGTATTCAGTGTTCAGTATTTTGACCACTGAAAACCGGGCCTGTAGCTCAGCGGCAGAGCGGACGGCTCATAACCGTTTGGTCGCAGGTTCGAATCCTGCCGGGCCCACTCACCAATTTCAGGACTCATGCACAATCCCTCACGCGCGTGAGGGATTTTCAGGAGCAAAAGGCTGCACCGTTTTGCAGGCAACCTTTTGGAGGGTAAGACCGTCTTGCCCTCCTTTTTTTGATCGTGTCAGGAGGGACAGTTCGTTTTCATAACAAAAGACGATCATCTCAGAACGATGGAGGTTACACATGGCAAAACTCAAAAAGATCAAAGGCGTCATCGGCATCCTGACCGGTGGGGGAGACGTGCCCGGGCTGAACCCCGCCATCCGCGCGGTCACCATCCGCGCCCGGCGGGAGGGCTACCGCGTGGTCGGTCTGCGCCGCGGCTGGGCCGGGCCGATCAACATCATCCCCGATCCCAAAGCGGACAACAGCCGCTATTGCATGGAGTTGACCAACGAGATCGTCAACAAAGCCGGGCGCACCGGCGGCACTTTCCTGCACACCTCGCGCACCAACCCCAGCCGCGTCAAAAAAGCCGACGTGCCCGACCACCTGCAAGAGAAGTACACCGACGAAGTCAACGACCTGACCCCCGAAGTGCTCAAAAGCCTGGATTTCCTCGGCATCGACTACCTGATCCCCATCGGCGGTGACGACACCCTGAGCTACGCTGTGCGTCTGTACCAGGAGGGCGTCAAAGTGGTCGCCATCCCCAAAACCATGGACAACGACGTGCCCGGCACCGACTATTGCATCGGCTTCAGCACCTGCGTCACCCGCACCATCTCGATGACCAACAACCTGCGCACCTCCGCGGGATCGCACGAGCGCTTTCTGGTGCTGGAGGTCTTCGGGCGCTACGCCGGTTTCACCGCCATGCTGCCCGCCATGGCCGGCGCGGCCGACCGCTGCGTCATCCCCGAATACAAATTCGACATCGACCACCTGACCGAACTGCTCTGCAACGACCGGCAACACAACCCCAGCCGCTACGCGGTGGTGCTGGTCTCGGAAGGCGCCATGTTCCGCGGCGGCGAAATGGTGTTCGAAGACGCCACCACGGACGCATTCGGCCATAAAAAACTGGGCGGAATCGGCGATCTGGTGGCTGCCGAACTCAAAGACCGCTCCCGCAAGTTCAACAACGGCCGCGCCATCAACGTGATCAACCAAAAACTGGGCTACCTGGTGCGCTCCGGCAACCCGGATGCCATCGACTCCATCGTCCCCATGGCCTACGGCAACCTGGCCCTCGATCTGGTGCTGAGCGGCATCCACGGACGCCTGGTGGTGCTCAAAAACGGGCGCTACGACAACCTGCCCATCGAAGTGGTCACCAACTCAAAGAAATTCGTGGACGTGGAAGAACACTACAACACCGAACGCCTGCGGCCCTCCTACCGCAGCTTCGAGATGAAACCACTCTTCATTATGACCAGCGAGTGAGAACGCCATTGACCAGACATCCAACCGGGGCCTCCCTATTCAAGAGGCCGCTCCCCCGTATAAAAGCGGTACGGCTCGTCTGGATAATAATGGTACACCCCCCGCTCCGGGTACAACTGGCGTAACACCTGCGCCAATCCCGGCTGATCCCCAAACGTAAAAATAAACGGCGTGGTCAGAAACGGATCCTCCAACTCCAGCAACGCACCGTAATCCATCCAGCGGTCCGCGTGAACGATGATCACCGCCGGAGTCAAAGCCTGCGCCTCCGGCGTCTCGAACGGCGCCATGCGGGCGCGGGAAATGCCATACAACCCGTACATAAAATTCAACCGCTGGGGCAAATAGAACACCAGATTGAGCGCGATCAGCAGCGCCACCAGCGCGGCCACCCCCAGGGGACGAAAACGGGACCGGGCCGGGTCGCCGTTCCCCGGGCCGGACGCCCCCCCCGCGCGCGCTTCCGCGCCCCGCCCCCCCGCGCGTTCACCCTGTCCCGCGCCGGGCAGCCACCCCCCCAGCCAGGCGATCCCAGCCGCGCTCAACAACGTCAGGCTATACAACCCCTCGAACTGGTAGCGCGGCCCAAACAACCACGCACCGATCCAGTACGCCAGATAAAACACCAGCAAACTGACCACCACAGAGCCGGTCAGCAGCATCCTGCCGTTCCGCCGCGCAGCCCACACCCCAAACGGCAAAAAAATCCACGAAATCCCCGGCCATCCGAACAGATCGCTCGCCCCCACCCGCAGGCTGTGCCGGGTGTTGATCCAGGCCAGACGCAAATTGTGCCCCCCCTCCGTCACCCCCACCCCCGGGCCGAACCCGATCCTGTCATACGGCCACCATAACGTGTACGGATTGAGCCACGCATCGCCCGTAGCCGCATACTGCCACACGAAGTGCAACCCGGCCACCAACAGCGCAATCCCCCCGATCAACAACACCCGCGCTCGCGCCGCGGCCGGCCCACGCACCAGCACATACACCCCGCACACCCCAAACGGGAAGGCCACCGCCAGCGCGCTAAACGGCCGTGCCAGCCCCCACACCCCCAACACCAACCCGGCAGTCACCGCCGCCAGCCACCCCCTCCCCTCCCCCACCGCGTCCCACCAGGCGATCACGAACGCCAGACTCAACACCAGCCCAAACGGGTGTGCCAGCAAAGAACCGCTGTTCACCAGAAAAAACGGCGAAACCAGCGTCAGCCCCGCGGCCAGCAAACCGACCGCCTCCCCCATCAACTTCTGCCCCAGCCGGTACGTCAGCCAGACCGCCAGCCCGGCCAGCAGCGGGTTGACCCAATCGCGTACCCCCAGCTTTACGCCAACACCCAGCAGCACCGGCCACCCCAACGGATATTTGCCAAAGCGTTTGCCCTGGTAATCCACCACAAACGGGATCAGGAACTTTTTCGCTAGCGGCGGCGTGTCCATCGTCACCTGCCCGGCCGCGGTCAGCCGCGCCTGCCAGACGTAAGCGATCTCGTCCTCCAGGTGCGGCATCCGCTCGAACACCCGGTCTGCAACCAGATAGGCCGCCAGGATAGCGAGAAAGCTGAGGAAAAGCGCGATCCAGTCTGAGCGGGACATTGTTGTTGGGATATTGGGTAATTGGGTAATTGGGTAATTGGGTAATTACATCCTGAGCGGAAGGCGAACGGAGTGAGCCTGAAGTCGAAGGATGGGTATTGGGTATTGGGTATTGGATATTGGATATTGGGTACTGACCTTACTCCTTACTCCTTACTCCCTACTCCTTACTCCCTACTCCTTACTCCCTACTCCTTACTCCCTACTCCTTACTCCCTCCCCTCACGCCCCAATCTGCGCCAGGGCCTGCAAAGCTGCCTCGTGCAAATGCCCGTTAGAAGCCAGCACCCCGCGGTTGCGCGCCAGCGTGCGCCCCTGGGTAAAGTCGAGCGGCCGGCCATGCAGGTCGGTGATGCGACCGCCCGCCTCCTCCACCACCAGCGACCCCGCGGCCTGATCCCAGACCTTTTCCTTGTAGTCCGGCTGCCGGGAGGAGAGCAAGCGCACCAGCATATCCCCGCGGCCCGCGGCCAGCACCGCGTACTTGGCCTGGCTGTCCATGCCAATCGGCCCGGCCTGCACCCCCAGGGCCTGCACCAGCTCGCCGATCTTGCCGGTGTTGGTGTGCGCTTTCTCGTAAGAGCGCAGCAGCCGCGCCCGGGCCGGGTCCGTCCGGTCGGAGACACGCAGCGGGCGGAATGCCGGTTCACCGCTCAGGGGCGTTGCCCAGGCCCCCTGCCCGCGGGCCGCCAGGATCAACGAACCCGCCGCGCCAGCCTGTTGCATGGGCGCGGAATCGGACACCAGAAATTCAAAATTCAGGTTGGGGCAGCCCAGCGCGGCCACCTGCACCTGCCCGCCCACCACCAACGCCAGCGCCACCGCGTACTGCATCCCGCGTAAAAACCCTTTGGTGCCGTCAATCGGGTCCACCGTCCAGTAACGCGGCGCGGAGACCGCGCTGCCGCGGTCGATCCAGGCGCAGACCTGGTCGGAGGTGGCCGCGGGCGCCACCATGCCGACGAAATGGGTGATGCGCTCGAGCGTGTCCCGCTGTTCGGGGGCGCGCAGCGCGGCGGAATCCTCCTCGCCCACCAGCGGATCGGCGGGAAAGTGCTCGTCCAGCAGGTGGCCGACCAGGGCTTGCGCGGCGAAATCCGCCACGGTGACGGGTGAGCGGTCGCCTTTGGTCAGCGCGCCCGGCACCAGCGTCTCTTCAACTTTCTTGACCAGCGCGGAGGCCTGCTGCACCGCGTGGAGGGCGAATAGTATCTCGGGGGTGTTGAGTTGGATCATCGTTGGCGTTTAAGTTGAAGGTTGGGTAATTGGGTAATTGGGTAATTACATCCTGAGCGGAAGGCGAACGGAGTGAGCCTGAAGTCGAAGGATGGGTATTGGGTAATTGGGTAATTGGGTAATTGGGTAATTGGGTAATTGCATCCTGAGTGGAGGGCGAAAGGATAGGGATTGGGGATAGGGATTGGGGATAGGGATAGGGATAGGGATAGAGATAGAGATTGCGATGCTCTAAGACCAGTAAGACGAATGAGACCAATGAGACCAATAAGACGAATAAGACCAGTAAGACAAATAAGACAAATAAGACAAATAAGACCAATGAGACCAATGAGACGAATAAGACCAGTAAGACCAACTGACGATTCACGACCTACCGGCTTTTTCAACCATCCCCGTCAAATCATACGTCAGCGCGCCGGTGATGCGTACCGGGACGATCTCGCCGGTGGGGGTGTCGCCTTCGATCAGCACCACGCCGTCGATCTCGGGCGCGTCGCGGTAGGTGCGCCCAATCGCTATCGGCTCGCCAGCGGCAGAGCCGCCGCCCTCCACCTGCCCGCGGCCTTCGACCAGCACATCCAGGGTGCGGCCTACGAAAGCCTGGTTCTTTTCCAGCGAGATGCCTTGCTGCAAGGCCATCAGCCGCTCCCAGCGTTCCTGTTTGAGCTGCGCGGGGACCGGGTCGCCGAGCGGCTCGCTGGCGGTGCCCGGCTCGAAGGAAAACTGGAACGCGCCCACCCGGTCGAAGCGCATCTCCGCGACGAAATCCAGCAAGGTCTGGAATTCCGCCTCGGTTTCGCCGGGGTAGCCGACGATGAAGGTGGTGCGCAGGGCAAGTTCGGGCATGGCCTCCCGCATCTTCTGCACGGTGCGGTATACCCAGTCCATGTTGGCAGGCCGCCGCATCCGGCGCAGGGTTTGGGGGTGCGCGTGCTGGAGGGGCATGTCCAGGTAGGGGATCAGCTGCTCGTGGGTTGCCATTGTCTCGATCAGGCGGTCGGTGACATAGCCGGGGAAGGCGTACATGACGCGAATCCAGTCCACGTCCGGCACGGCTGTGACCATTTCGGCCAACAAGGTGGCAAGCCCGTCTTTCATTCCCAGGTCGTGACCGTAGTCGGTGGTGTCCTGGGCGATCAGGATAATCTCGCGCACGCCCATGTCGCGCAGGGCGCGGGCTTCGTTCAGGATGGCGTCCAGCGGGCGGCTGACCGCGGTGCCCTTGATGAGCGGGATGGCGCAGAACGCGCAGGGTCGCCGGCACCCGTCCGCGATCTTGAGGTACGCGCTGGGGCCGTGGACGGTGGCTCGCAGGGTGTCTCGCTCGTCTGTGCCCACGGTGCGGGCGGCCTCCGGCAAATGGTAGAGTGGTTCGGGGTGTTTGCGTTTGCGCAGGCGGGTGACCACGTCCACGATGTCCATCCAGCGGCGGGTGCCCAGCAGGCCGTCGATGCCCGGGACGCGTTCGATGACCTCCGCGGCGTAGCGTTGGGTCAGGCATCCGGCCGCGATCAGCAGCTGGCCTTCTTGTTTGAGCGCGGCCATTTCGGACAGCACACGGTAGGACTCGTCTTTGGCCGGGCCGATGAAGCCGCAGGTGTTGACCAGCAGCACCCCGGCCTGTTGGGGGTCGTTCACGGGGCGGAAGCCCGCGCCGGCCAGCAGTTGCGCCATGGAGTCGGAGTCAACCGTGTTCTTGGCGCAGCCGAGGGAGATCAGGTGGAAGGTGTTTTTGGGGGCGTTCAAGTTTGGAGTTGGGTGAGGAGGGTGTTGGGTAATTGGGTAATTGGGTAATTGGGTAATTGGGTAATTGCATCCTGAGCGGAAGGCGAACGGAGTGAGCCTGAAGTCGAAGGATGGGTATTGGGTAATTGGGTAATTGGGTAATTACATCCTGAGCGGAAGGCGAACGGAGTGAGCCTGAAGTCGAAGGATGGGTAATTGGGTAATTGGGTAATTGCATCCTGAGCGGAAGGGGAGGGGGAGAGGGATAGAGATAGAGATAGAGATAGAGATAGAGATAGAGATAGAGATAGAGATAGAGATAGGGATAGGGATAGGGATGCTCTAAGACCAATGAGACCAGTAAGACCAGTAAGACAAATAAGACCAGTAAGACCAGTAAGACAAATAAGACAAATAAGACCAGTAAGACCAGTAAGACAAATAAGACAAATAAGACCAGTAAGACGAGTATCCCTACGGCGTGGGGGTGGCTGTGGGGGTTTCGGTGATTTCGGGGGTGT
>JALUWE010000214.1 GCA_027019845.1 Anaerolineales bacterium
TTCTACCAGGACGCGGTATTGGCCGACATGGTGGATACATTCCAGGCCGACGGTATCGTCTATCACCCGATCAAAAGCTGCCGCACCGTGTCCACCGGCCTGGCAGACAACCGCCGCGCGGTGATGGAAAGCCGCGACATCCCCACCCTGTTCATCGAATCCGATATGATGGACCGCCGCGTGGTCTCCGAGGCGCAGCTCAAGAACCGCATCGATGCCTTCTTCGAAGGCCTGGCCGCCCGCAAAGCACGCGTGGCGGTGTAAATCGAGAACCAATCCCCATCCTTCGACTTCGAGCGAACGGAGTTCGGTACGAACTCTCCCCCCCCTCCGCTCAGGATGCAATTACCCAATTCACAATTAACCGTTCACAATTCACCATTCACAATTCCTAACCCCCATCCTTCGACTACGAGTGGACTTCGTCCACCCTCCGCTCAGGATGCAATTACCCAATTACCCATCCTTCAACTACAGGCTCACTCCGTCGCCTTCCGCTCAGGATGCAATTACCCAATTACCCATCCTTCAACTACAGGCTCACTCCGTTCGCCTTCCGCTCAGGATGCAATTACCCAATTACCCAATTACCCAATACCTAACCCCCAACCCCCGGAGGAAGACATGGCCTATGCAGCCGGCGTAGACGTAGGCTCTACGCAAACCAAAGCAGTGATCATCAACGAAAAGCGGCAAATCGTAGGGCGTGCCCTGATCGACACCGGCGCCAACGTCATCCAGGCCGCGGAAAACGCCTACGTGCAAGCCCTGGAAAACGCGGGCGCCCGCGAGGAAGAAGTCGAATACGTGATCGGCACCGGCTACGGGCGCTACAAGGTCACGTTCGGCAACACCCAGGTGACCGAGATCAGCTGCCACGCCCGCGGCGCAGTGCAAATGTTCCCCCAAACCCGCACCGTGCTGGATATGGGCGGGCAGGACACCAAAGCCATCCGCGTCAGCCCGGACGGCGAGATCATCGACTTCTGCATGAACGACAAGTGCGCCGCGGGCACCGGACGCTTCCTGGGCGCAGCCTCCTCGGCCCTCGAAATCCCCCTCCCCGAACTCGGCCCCACCGCGCTGCAAGCCGAACGCCCCGTGCGCATCAGCACCACCTGCACCGTGTTCGCCGAATCCGAGGTGCTGTCCTGGCTGGGCAAGGGCAAGAAGATCGAAGACATCCTCATGGGCGTACACCAATCGATTGCCAAACGTTCGATTGGGCTGCTGCGCCGGGTGGGCATCGAAGACCAGATCACCTTCACCGGCGGGGTGGCAAAGAACACCGGCATGATCTACGCGTTGGAGCAAAATTTAGGCCGCAAACTGAACGTCAGCGAGGATTCGCACTACATGGGCGCGTTGGGCGCAGCCCTTTTCGCGCTCGATCACATTCTATCCAGACGAGTTCCCGCCGTGGAGGAAAGCGCATGACATACGTAGCAGGCATCGACGTAGGATCGACCTACACCAAAGCCCTGATTTTGGACGATCAAAACCGCATCGTCAGCCGGGCGATGAACAACACCGGCTTCAAACTGGAAAAAGCCGCCCGCACCGCGCTCGACCGCGCCCTGGAACAGGCCGCTCTCACCAACGACGACATCGCCTACATCGTAGCGACCGGCTTTGGACGCCACCAGGTCGGTTTTCGCGACGCCAACGTGACCGACCTGACGGCCAGCG
Source organism: Anaerolineales bacterium (assembly GCA_027019845.1). GTDB lineage: Bacteria > Chloroflexota > Anaerolineae > Anaerolineales > JABWBV01 > JALUWE01. The sequence continues at coordinate 1,690 of JALUWE010000214.1, forward strand.
CGCGCGGGGCCACCCACCTGTTCCCCAACACCCGCACCATCCTGGACGTGGGCGGCCAGACCATGAAAGCCATCCGCCTGGACGACGGCCTGAAGGTCAAGTCTTTCCGCCTGAACGACAAATGCGCAGCCGGCACCGGCGCGTTTCTGGAAAAAACCGCCCGCTACATGGGCTACTCCACCGAGGAAATCGGCCCGCTGGCCGCCACCTCCAAAGAACCGGTGCCCATCTCCGGCGTGTGCGCGGTGTTCGCCGAATCCGAAGTGATCAACCACCTCTCGCTGGGCGCGGCGCCGGCGGACATCATGTACGGCTCCATCGTTTCGTTGGTTGGCCGTTCGGTGCAGCTGATGAAGCGGGTGCGCATGGAACCGGAATTCACCCTGATCGGCGGCATCCTGCGCTTCGAGAGCATGGCCGAGGTGGTACGCAACGAGTTAAGCTCCGAAGTCAACGTGCCCGAAGGCGATCTGGTGCAGTTCACCCCCGCGCTGGGAGCGGCCCTGCTCGGACAGATTCGCCTGAAAAAACTGCGCCAGGAACAGGCTGTCAGCGTTTGATCTCCACACCCGGCCCGCCACGATCAGAGCCACATGCTTCCCGACCGCCCTCTTCCTTTCAAGTCGCTCCTTTCACCGGACACGGAACTGAAGCCCAACCCGGAGCTGGTGGCCCAGGGGTGGGAACGGCGATTCATGGCCGGCCCCACCCGCACCAAAGAAGCCGTCCAGTTGTATACCGAGATGGGGTACGAAGTCCATCTGGAGCCTGTCAAGCCCGCGGACCTGAGCGATGAATGCCAGGATTGCCGCCTGGCCACCCATTTCTTCGTAACCATTTACACCCGCAAGCCGCGCGACCACGACGAAGCCGCATGACCAATATCCGGGTTTCCGAGAACCTTCCCGTCCGCACCCAGTTTTTGTTCTTCACCCTCTTCGGAGACTACGTTTTACACCTGGGAGGCAAAATCTGGACCAGCAGCATCGTGCAACTGATGGGAGTGCTGGGCGTCAGCGAACGCGCGGTGCGTTCCACGCTCTCTCGCATGACTCGCAAGGGCTGGATCAAGCCCAAAAAATTCGGGCGTCGCAGCCAATATGCGCTCACCAGCCGCGGCCGCGCCCTGCTGGAAAGCGGACAGCGGCGGATTTTCGAACCCTCACTCACCGATTGGGACAACACCTGGCACATTC
>JALUWE010000215.1 GCA_027019845.1 Anaerolineales bacterium
TCAGAATGACACACAACCCCTGTCATTCTGAGGGAGCGCAGCGACCGAAGAATCCGGAGCGCAGCGACCGAAGAATCCGGAGCGCAGCGACCGAAGAATCCGGAGCGCAGCGACCGAAGAATCCGGAGCGCAGCGACCGAAGAATCCGGAGCGCAGCGACCGTCGGGGCGACCGGCCGGTCGCCCCGACCTCTAATAACCACGTGTCGAACAACCGTCCCCCGTCCCCCGTCTCCATCTCCCCCACCATCGCTGAGATTCTTCGCTCCCCTCTGACAAACAAAAAAAACGCCCGCAAGGATGAGGGGGACATCCTGACGAGCGCACAATCAATGACCCCGGCAGGACTCGAACCTGCAACCAATTGATTAAGAGTCAACTGCTCTGCCAGTTGAGCTACGGGGCCTATGAAAACGCAGTTTCGCGCCGAAATTATACCCGGATTAGGGGATGTGTCAACTTTCGAGAATATGTTATCATTTTGCTGGTTCTCTCATCCTGCGCTAATATCCAAGGAGATACTCGATGAAAAAGACCAGCCCAAACTTCCGGTTCGTAAGCGCGCTTATGCTTGTGTTTGCCGTTATCTGGCTGTTGATAGGCGCGATAACGTTCTCCTCAGCCCAGCCAGCTTACCAGCTCGATTCGTTTGGCCCTGGCCCCCTCATGCAGGTTGTCTTGAGAGAAGCGGAGACACCGGTGCAGAAACGGCTGCTTCCGCCCGGCTATTTGCAAACTGCACCCCAGCTCGCGACCATCAACGTAACCTACGTGGGCAACTGGGATCAGAACGCAAAGAACGCGTTCGAATACGCGGCCAGCATCTGGGAGACCAAGATCACCTCCAGCGTTCCTATCGAAATCGAGGCGGAGTGGACCAATCTTGGCCCCAACATCCTGGGCGGGGCCGGCGTGAATAGACTGTTTGCCAACTTTCCCGGCGCGCCTATGGCGGACACCTGGTACCCGATCGCGTTGGCCAACAAAATTGCCGGCACCGACCTCGATCCGGCCGATGTGGATATCGCCGCTGTGTTCAACAGCGCGTTTTCCGGCTGGTATTTTGGCACGGATGGTAATCCCCCCGCCAACCAGATCGATTTTGCCAGCGTGGTGATGCACGAGATCGGCCACGGATTGGGCTTTTTCGGCTCGATGGCGGTGGATACGGGAGATGGGGTGTGCGGTGGAACAGGTCTCGGTTGCTGGGACTCCATCTACCCCTACGTGTACGACCGGTTCACCGAAAACGGGGCCGGTATGCCGTTGCTCAGCTTTCCGAACAATTCCACCCAACTGGCTGATCAACTGCAAAGCAACGATGTGTTCTTCGATGGCGCCAATGCCAACGCCGCCAACGGCAATGCGCCCGTCGAACTCTACGCGCCCTCCACCTGGGAGCCAGGCTCCAGCTATTCCCACCTGGCACAGAGCTTCGACGGCACTCCGAACGCGTTGATGACTTACAGTATCGCCCCCGGTGAGGTGCAGCACGACCCCGGGGCGGTCATGTTGGGCATGTTTCAGGATATGGGGTGGACGATGTACAACCTCAGCCCGGCTTCCTTTCTGCCCATTGTGTACAATGGTGTGCAACCGACACCCACATCTGCATCCAATTGGACTACCATTCTCCCTTAGCGACGGCTTTGAGGGCGCCTTCCCAGGCTCCTGGCAACTCTCGGATGCCCTGGTGGGGTCTACAAATGGGGAACTGCTCGTTCCATGGGACAAAGAATACCCCCGGACGGATACCGGGGGTAACTCATTTTCTGGAGGTGGGAGACACATGCCCGCTATCGTGTGGGCGGCGCCCGGAAACTCAACCCCGGCACCTGCACGCTCACCTGGTAGACGCCGCTGCCTTCCCGCACGAACGCGGCCCACGGGTTTTGGTTGACCGCTCGCCAGGCCAGTTCCAGGGCCTCCCCCTCTACCCAGACGCCTTTTTCCTCCGCGTCTGTGAGCGGGAACAGCTTGTCCGCAGGCCAGATCACGTCGTTTTCCGAAAGCGGCATGGCCGAGAACTCCGCCACCGGATAGGAGACCAGATAGGCACGCTCAGGCACGAACTCGCTGCCCTTCATCCCCATCCCGGAGGCCAGGCGGTCGTACAGATCGTGGAACGCCTGGGGCGCGCCTTCGAAGTACTCGCACACCTTCTTCGACTGGCTCTCCAATTGAACGCTCAGGCACTTATCTGCAAAATCTGCGACCGTATTGTTCTCGTAGCGTTCCTTCCAGTCGAAGAACCCGGCCTGGATGGCGTCCTCCAGAATGCCTTTGAGCTGATCCTGGCTCAACTGTGCTTGCCACACCACGCGAGAGCCATCCTCCCGGTACTCCACCCAGATGTAACGCCCGTCCCCCCAAATTTGAAAGTCTGGAATGTAGTTGAGAGGTGCCACGGGTGTGCTAAAACCGCAGCAGAACGTTCCCCGGATCACGATTTCTTGGGGATCGTTCTTCCAGATTGCCTCTGCCGCCGGCGCGTTCGCGCCCTGATCGGCGGGCTGTTTGGTGTCGTCCTGATTACGGGCATCCGAAACCGGCACGGTTGCCACTCCGTCCGGCCCGTCATCCTGGATTTCCGTCGCCGGTGTCACCGGGCTGCAAGCCGCAGCCACCAACAAAACCAGTAAAGCGATGATGAAAATTCGGGTCTTCATACACATTCTCCTTCCGTGTTCGATAGAGGATGAACAATATCTTGTTTTTAACGCCCGCCGGGTTCAAAAGGTTCCCTCTTTGAAGACCGCCTCTGTTATAATTTTATCCCAATACCCAATACCCAATACCCAATACCCAATACCCAATCCCTATCCCTATCCCTATCCCTATCCCCACCCCCCATCCTTCGACTACGAGCGGCTACGCCGCCCTCCGCTCAGGATGCAATTACCCAATTACCCAATTACCCAATTACCCAATACCCAATTACCCAATACCCAATTACCCAATTACCAATACCCAATGGAAGAGCCATGACCACACCTGCTGAGATACGAGAAAAAATCGAACGCATTTTGCCCACCGTCCAAAAACCGGGCCGTTACACTGGCGGCGAGTTGAACCAGGTGGTCAAGGACTGGGACCAGATCGAGACCAAAGTCGCCCTGGTGTTCCCCGACATTTACGACCTGGGCATGTCCAACCTGGGGCTGGCGATCCTCTACGATTTGCTCAACCAGCGCGAGGACGTGCTGGCCGAACGCGCCTTTTCCCCCTGGACCGATATGGAAGCCGCCATGCGCGCCGCGGGCATCCCCCTGTATTCCCTCGAAACCAAATATCCCCTCCACCAGTTCGACATCATCGGCTTCTCCCTGCCCTACGAAACGCTGTACACCAACGTGCTCAACGCCCTCGACCTGGCGGGCATCCCGATTTACGCCACTGAACGCGAGGAGACCGACCCGTTGGTGATCGCCGGTGGTCACGCCACCTTCAACCCCGAACCGATGTACCCGTTCATCGACGCCTTCGTCATCGGCGAGGGAGAAGAGGTCATCCAGGAAATCGTGGACACCTACCAGGCCTGGAAGGCCCGGCAGGGATCACGCACCGAGCTGCTCCACGAGCTGGCGAAACTCTGGGGGGTCTACGTCCCGCTGCTCTACGAAGCCCACTACCACGCCGATGGCACCTTCTCCCACCTGACCAAACTGGTCGAACACGCCCACCTCCCGATTGTCAAACGTATCGTCCCCCGCCTGCCCCCACCCCCAACCAAATTCATCGTCCCCTATATCGACACCGTACACAGCCGCATCCCCATCGAGATCATGCGCGGCTGCACGCGCGGCTGCCGCTTCTGCCACGCGGGCATGATCAACCGGCCCGTGCGCGAACGCACGGTCGAGGAAGTCTGCCAGGCCATCGAGGAGGCTTTGGCGCACACCGGCTTCGAGGAGGTTGGGCTGCTGTCGCTTTCCTCTTCGGACTACACCCACGTGGTCGAGCTGGTCAAGGCGGTCAGCGAGCGTTTCGCGGGCCGCGGGCTGTCCATCTCGTTGCCCTCGTTGCGCATCGAGAGCCTGTCGGTGGACTTGATGGACGCGCTGGAGGGTTCGCGGCGTTCCGGTTTCACCCTGGCCCCGGAGGCGGCCACCGAAAAGATGCGCGAGATCATCAACAAACCGGTGAGCAGCCAGCAGTTGTTAGACACCGCGCGCGAGATTTACAAGCGCGGCTACCAGCACATCAAACTGTACTTCATGATCGGCCACCCCTCCGAGACCATGGAGGATGTGGATGCCATCGTGCAGTTGTGCAAGGCCGTGTTGCGCGAGGGGCGGCAGATTGTCGGGAGACGCGCTACCGTGACCGCGGGGGTGAGCACCTTTGTCCCCAAGCCGCACACCCCTTTCCAGTGGGTGCCGTGCGACACCCTGGATCAGATTTACGCCAAGCAAGCCTACCTCAAGAAACACATGCGCGGCAAGGGGCTGAAACTCAACTGGAACAACCCGGAGGAAACCATGCTGGAGGCCGCGCTCTCGCGCGGAGACCGCCGCCTGGCCGAGGTGGTGTACCGCGCCTGGGAGATGGGGGCCAAGTTCGACGCCTGGTACGAGCATTTCGATTACGGCCTCTGGCTGGCGGCCTTCGAGCAAGCCGGGTTAGACCCGGCGTTCTACACCCACCGGCCGCGGCCCCTGGACGAAGTGTTCCCCTGGGAACACCTTTCCACCTCCCTGAAAAAGAAATTCCTGACCGAGGACTATTTGTGGAGCCTGGCGGGGCGCACGCGCATCGACTGCCGCAACCAGTGCTTTGCCTGCGGCATTCTGCCGGTGTTCTCCCAATTGCGCCGCCAGACGCCCGGCGAGCACTGGCAGTGTCCGGAGGTCAAAAGCAGGCGCGTGAACGTGACCACCAATGGCGGCAAATTCATGCCGGTGGCGGTCAAGGAAAAACGAGTGGACGTCAAACTCGAGGCGGTGAGGGTGAGCGGGGACTAGATGCGCGTACGGATGCGGTTTGCCAAAACCGAAACCATGCGGTATACCGGGCATCTGGACGTGTATCGCACGCTGCACCGGACGTTGATTCGTGCCGGCTTGCCCATTGCGCATAGCCAGGGGTACGCGCGGCGGCCAAAACTCAACTTAGCCGCCCCCTTGCCCCTCGGTTTCACCAGCGACTGGGAGGTGGCCGACCTGTGGCTCGAACAGCCCGTCCCCCTCGAGCAGCTTACCACTGCCATTCAGGCGGCTTCCCCGCCCGGGTTGCGGTTACTCGACCTGGAGGAGGTGCCGTTGCACTGGCCTAAGCTCACCCGTCAAGTGCTCTCCTCCGAATACATCTGTACCCTGCTGGAGCGCGTCCCCGATCTGGAGCAACGTATCGACACCCTGCTGGCCGCGGACAGCCTGCCGCGCGAACGCAGAGGCAAGCGCTACGACCTGCGCCCCCTCGTGCTGGCGCTGCAACGCATGGGCGACGACGAACAGGGACGCCAACGCCTGCGCATGACCCTGCAATCCCAGGAGGGCAAGACCGGCCGGCCCGACGAAGTGGTGGCCGCCATGGGGATCGATCCGGTTGGGGTGCGATTTCACAGAAGCCAGCTCAACTTTTCGGATGACAAGGAGTAGAAAATGGGTATATTGCTTTCCTTATTTCTGGGTGTGCTTCCGGCATTGTTTTACGCCTGGTTCGTATATTGGCTGGACCGCTACGAAAAAGAGCCGAAACTGCTGTTGGGGGGCGTGTTCATTTGGGGCGCGGTCGTGGCTTCGGGCGGCGCGTTCATCCTCAATACTTTATTCGGAATCAGTGTGTTTCTGTTCACTGGCTCGGAGGCTGCAACGGACATTGCCACCGGATCGATCAGCGCGCCCCTGGTGGAGGAGAGCTTGAAGGGTATGGCGGTGCTGTTGGTTTTTCTGGTCTTTCGAAAGGAGTTCGACAACATTCTGGACGGCATCGTATACGCCGGCATCACCGCGTTGGGTTTTGCAGCCACCGAGAATTCGTTTTACATTTACAATTACGGCTACGCGGAAGGAGGCGTGGGAGGTGCGCTGGTGTTGGCCTTCGTGCGCAACATTCTGGTGGGCTGGCAGCACCCTTTTTACACCTCTTTCATCGGGATCGGGTTAGCGCTGGCGCGCTTGAATCGCAACACCCTGATCAAGATCGCCGCGCCGGTGGCGGGCTGGGTACTCGCCGTGCTCACGCACTCGTTCCACAACACGCTGGCTTCTCTTCTGGGTGGGCTGGAAGGGCTGGCTATCGGTACGTTTTTCGATTGGACCGGCTGGCTGTTCATGTTCGGGGTGATTGTCTGGGCGATTTACCGGGAGCGGAATTTCCTGCGCAAATACCTGCGTGAAGAGGTCGCCAACGGGGTGATCACCGCGGCCCAGTACAAAACAGCCTGTTCGGCTGTGCGGGTGAACATAGCCCGGTTGAACGCGCTTGCTGCCGGAAAATACCGCAACACGCGTCGCTTCTATCACCTTTGCGCGGAGTTGGCGCACAAAAAGCGGCAGTTGGATGTGGTCGGGGAAGAGCGCGGCAACACCGCCATCATCAAAGGTTTGCAAGCGGAATTGGCGCGGCTTTCGCAAGGGGTGGTTGCCTGAGTCTCTCCGGATTGCCGAATAGAAGGCTGACCGTCCATGAGGATGTTTCCGGTCTTCAGCGGAAAAACGCTGCTTCGCGCCGGCAATTCATGGTAAAATTTCTCCCAGAACACAATGCCCCCATAGCTCAGTGGATAGAGCGTCGGCCTCCGGAGCCGAAGACCTGCGTTCGAGTCGCAGTGGGGGTATGTTGCCAACCCGCCAACCGCGGGTTTTTTCTTTTTCGGAAGGGGAAACGATTTGTCGTTTTGGGGGTTTCAATATAAGATGGTGCAATCAAATTTCATTTTCGGGAGGATTCATGTCCACTACTACTGTTGATCAACCCCTGGTGAACGACAAACGAGAGATTTTTGGTTGGGCGATGTACGACTGGGCCAATTCGGCCTTCAGCACCACCGTTGGCACGGTCTTTCTTGGCCCGTATGTCACCGCCATTGCGGAGCAGGCCGCGGACGCGGAGGGCTTTCTGTACCTGGGTAATTTTGCTTTGCGTCCAGATTCGCTGTTCGCCTACGCGGTGTCGGCATCCGTGTTGATGCAGGTAGCTTTTTTGCCCATTTTGGGCGCGCTGGCAGATTATTCCCACATCCGCAAAAAATTGTTGATGCTGTTTGCCACGCTGGGCGCGCTGGCTACCACTTTGATGTTTTTCATCACCGAAGGAGGGCATTGGTTCGCGGCCGCGTTGTTCGTGATCGCCAACCTGTCCTTCGGCGCGGCGGTGGTTTTCTACAACGCCTATCTGCCCGACATCGCCAGTGAGGACCGCCGCGATCACGTCTCGGCCAGCGGTTTTGCGTTGGGCTACGCGGGCGGCGGGACCCTGCTGCTCATCAATCTGATCTTGTTCATGTTCAGCGATTCGTTGGGGCTGAGCGGCGAAATGGTAGCCCGAATCAGCCTGGCCTCTGCCGGAATCTGGTGGTTTGGGTTTTCGCTGATCACCTTTCGGCTACTGCGTTCCCGTCACGCGGCCAAACCCCTGCCGCCTGGGGAGACACATCTCACCATTGGTTTCAGCCAACTGGCCGCGTTGCTGGATGTTTCACCGCGTCTGGTTACGACGTTGATCCTGCTGCCTCTGTTGATCCCGGTCCTGATGCTCTTGAAGCTCCCCTTGTGGCTCTCGCTGACGCCCGGCGCGGGCCCAATTGCGGTGCTGATCATTTTCATGGTGCGCAAATCCAAAACCCTGCCGGAAGCGATCAAGTATCTGCTGGCCTACCTGCTCTACAACGACGGCATCCAGACCGTGATCGCAGTGGCGGCCATCTTCGCGGCGCAAGAGCTGGGCATGAGCGCCACCAACCGCATATTGGTCATCCTGATGATCCAGTTCGTCGCTTTTGGGGGGGCGTACATGTTCAGCTTCCTGGCCTCCCGCCTGGGCACGAAAAACGCCATCCTCGTGAGCCTGGTGATCTGGAGTGGGACGGTGATTTTCGCCTACTTCGGGATGCGGGATTTCAACCCGGTGCCGGGCCTGGGCATCAGCCGGGCGGAGCTTGAATTTTGGGTGCTCGGATTCGTCGTCGCGTTGGTGTTGGGCGGCAGCCAGGCGCTCAGTCGCAGCCTGTTTTCTCTGATGATCCCCAAAGATCAAGAGGCGGAGTTCTTCAGTTTCTATGAGGTGAGCGAACGAGGTACCTCCTGGCTGGGCACATTCATCTTCGCCCGCGTCAACGACCTGACCGGCAGCCTACGCGCGGGTGTGCTGTCGCTGATTTTCTTTTTCCTCGCAGGGCTGATACTCTTGCCGTTCGTAAACGTGGAGAAAGCCAAAGAGCAGGGCGCGCAAACCAAACCCGTATTCGTGGGCGCAGGGGATTGAGAAACTGTTCTTTTCGCTTGGCAAATGGCTGCCCTATTGGTACTAATTCCTTGATTAGCCGAATCCTTGTTGTATAATCGTATCAAAAGAGTGAGGAGCAGGACTTACGCAGTTGGCACACTGCGAGCACCTGTGTAAGGTCCGTCAGAATGACACAGGCCTGCTGTCGTTCTGAGGGCACGAGATGCCCGAAGAATCTGCGGAGCGCAGCGACCGGGGAATTTCCTCACTCTCGTTGGGCTTCTTCGCTATTGCTCAGAATGACATAAGCCCGCTGGTCGCTCAGAATGAAACAAGCAACCGAGGCATGAAGCGCGTAATTCCTATGAGGAGGCGTCTTTGACAATTACAATCCAAAAATCGAGCCTGGATCAATTGGATACAGCGCGCCAATTAGCGGAGGAGGTGCTCGAACAATTAGAGCGACAATACAAAGTCCTGGCGCGTGATGGAGTGACGTTACCGGGGGAGATTTTCACAGGGCTTGGTGAACTATCGAACTCGCTTGAGCAAATCAAGGCCAATATGATTGAACAGGAGCGGGAGTTACAGCGTTTGTACGCCCTGGCAGATGTTGGACAGATGATCAATTCTTCCCTCGATTTGACCACTGTGTTGAACGAGGTGATGGATACCATTATCTCCCTTACCGAAGCTGAGCGCGGTTTTTTGATGTTATGTAATGCAACAGGTAGTCTGGACTTGCGCATTGCTCGCAATATGGACAAAGAGACTCTCAATCAAGAGGAAATCGAAATCAGCCGCACGATTGCTCATCAGGTAGCAAATTCGGGAACGGCTATTCTCACTACCAACGCTGAGGAAGACCCGCGTTTCGGCAAGCAACACAGTGTTTTGCTCCACCATTTTCGTTCGATTCTGTGTGTGCCTTTGAAAGTCAAGGGGGAGGTGACCGGTGTGATTTATGCTGATAACCGCGTGCGGAGCGGGGTGTTTACTCATCGGGATTTGAAGATATTGACCGCTTTTGCCGATCAGGCTGCCGTTGCCATCGAGAATGCCAGGCTCTTCGACGATTTGCAGCGGTCCAATCAGAAACTTGCCCAGGCCTACGATGTGACGCTGGAAGGGTGGGCGCGGGCTTTGGAGTTGCGCGATCAAGAGACTCAAGGCCACACCCGGCGAGTGACGCAGCTGACGCTCAAACTGGCAAAAAAGATGGGGATCAAAGGCGAGGACCTGGATCACATTCGCCGCGGGGCGTTGTTGCACGACATTGGAAAAATGGGTATCCCGGATCGCATCTTACTTAAACCAGGCCCCTTGACCGAAGAAGAGCAAAAAATCATGCAACAGCACCCGGTGTATGCTTACGAAATGCTAAAACCCATCGAGAAGTTGCAGCCTGCTTTACACATCCCATATTGCCACCACGAAAGATGGGACGGCAGCGGCTACCCGCGCGGTTTGAAGGGCACTCAAATCCCTTTGGCCGCCCGCATTTTCGCGGTGGTGGACGTATGGGACGCCCTGCGTTCTGAACGACCCTATCGTGAGGCCTGGCCAGCCAAAAAAGTGCTCAAACACATCCATGACCAGGCGGGAAAACAGTTCGATCCGGAAGTGGTCAAGGCGTTTGCGCGCCTGATTGTGGAAGAAGTCATTGGTGGATCCAATTGAGCAATTCGATTCACCGGAAGGCGAACTTGTGCAAGAAGCCCGAAGAAGTGCGCGCGCATCTTAGCCCCGCTTTTCGTCGCGATCTCGTCACGTTGGAATTGTAAAATAGCGTGAAAGGCGCATGTTGATTAGAACATAAAGAGGAGTTGCCGCGTACACAAACCCCGAAAACAGTTTTTTACATCGCCAAGTTCCCCATGGATGTCGCATAATTGCATCGAAATTAATATGCTTCCCTCCAGTGCTTTGTGGATAATTTTGTCTTAAAGACACTTATGGAAACCGTTTCGAGCATTTTGTGAGAGAAGAGAGGTTAGCAATATGCGCAAAAGAAGTTATTTTTTCATTCTAACGTTTGTTTTTCTCATCATTTTTTTGCTTGGCGGTTTACTCGATTCCTCCGCCCAGGCGGAGATACCACCCATCCGCTTGAAAGCGTTTACCTTCTATCCCGCTCAGGGGGAACAACCCGCTATTGCCTCCAACCTGCGGGTGGATGCCTACGCTGAGGGACAGGCGGGTTACTATATCGTTCAATTCCGCGGCCCGATTCTCGCGAAGTGGCGGGCTTCTTTGGTTGCAGAGGGGGTGCAAGTGCTGGGATACATTCCTGAGTTTGCATATAAGGTGCGTATGACCCCCGCGCAGGCGCAACGCGTTCAAAATCTGGAGCCAGTTGTCTGGGTGGGTATCTTCCAACCGGCCTACAAACTCAGCCCAACCCTGGAACTAAGAGAGAACGGGTTGTATCGCGTTGTGTTAGAAGAAGGCAGTGATTTGGCAGCCAGCCGGGATGCCATCGCGCAGACCGGTGCACAAATTTTGCGTGGTGAAGGCCGTTTTTTGCTGGTTATGGCCAGTTCCGCACAACTGGACAAAATTGCACAGGTGATGGACGTGGCCTGGGTGGAAAACTTCCGCATTGCCGAGACGTTTAACGAATATGGCGCCGGGGTGATCATGGGCGCCAACATTGCCAACACCAATGGCTTTGACGGTTCTACGCAAATTGTGGCGGTGGCCGACACCGGGTTGGGCGGCGGCACGCCCGGTACCGCGCATCCCGACATCCCGGCTACGCGTATCACCGCAATTTTCGACTGGCCCAGCGCGGACAATCCAGGTTGCTGGAATGCTATCCCGGACGGCGCGCAAGATGTGGACAGCGGCCACGGAACCCACACCACGCTCTCCGCGGTCGGCGACGGCGACGCCAACGGAGTGGGTAGGGGGACTGCGCCGGCAGCGAACCTGGTCTTCCAGGCGGTGGAAGACTACATTGACTTCGTCGGCTTCTGTTCACTCTTTTACCCAGATGGCTACTATCTGCTGGGACTTCCCGATGATCTGACATTGCTTTTTCAACAAGCCTACGATGCGGGTGCGCGCATCCATTCCAACTCATGGGGGAGTGCTGTCAACGGCGATTACACCGCGGACAGCGCCACCACCGATCAGTTTATGTGGAATAATCCGGACATGCTGATTACCTTTTCTGCCGGAAACGAAGGGATAGACGCCGATGCTGACGGCGTGGTAGACAGTGATTCGCTTGGCTCCCCCGCCACCGCCAAGAACGTGCTGACCGTTGGCGCCTCGGAAAACGACCGGCAGGGCAACTGGGATTGCGACACCAGCCTGACATACAACAACTGCGCGGCACAAAGCGGCCAAAACGATATTTTCACCTATGGCGCAGCCTGGCCGACGGATTACCCCGCGGACCCGCTCTTCAGCGACCCCAGCGCAGGAAACGCGGAACAGATGGCGGCCTTCTCCAGCCGTGGCCCTACCGACGACGGGCGCATCAAACCCGATGTAGTCGCCCCCGGCACATGGGTGCTTTCCGGCTATTCGGACATGTACCAGCAAGGCTATGATGGCTCGCCCAACCCCCAAAACGGGGCCTGGCAGTATGACGGCTGGGGCTTCCCCTACAGCGACCAGTACAAATACATGGGCGGCACCTCCATGTCCAACCCGTTGGCAGCCGGCGCGGCCGCGGTGGTCAAGGACTTTTATACCAAAACATTTACCCACACAGCCAGCGCGGCCCTGACCAAAGCCACCCTGATCAACTCTGCTGTGGACATGCTGGATGAGAATAACGACGGTATCAACGACAACGCCTTTCCTATCCCGAACGATCATGAGGGCTGGGGCCGTATTGACCTCGCCAATGCCACCGACGGCAGCCACCAATGGGTGGATGAGGCCACCGGCCTGAACACCGGCGGCACCCTCACCTATCAGTTCAACGTCGGCGTATCCGGATCGCCCTTCAAAGTCACTCTGGTTTGGACCGATTACCCCTCTACCGCTGCGGCGGCACGAAACCTGGTCAACGACCTCGATCTGGTAGTCACCGCGCCCGGCGGGCAGGTGTATTTGGGCAACGTGTTTAGCGGCGGTTGGTCGGTAAGCGGGGGGAGCGCGGACCGGGTGAACAACGTCGAAAACGTGTACGTGCAGTCCGCGGCAGCCGGTACCTGGACGGTGCAGGTGAGCGGTTTCAACGTCCCCCAGGGGCCGCAGCCTTTCGCCCTGGTGGTGGATGGCGACTTCACCTCTCCCACCAACACGCCGACCCCCACCAATACACCTACCAACACACCAACGCCCACCAACACACCCACCAACACACCAACGCCCACCAACACACCCACCAACACGCCGACGCCAACCCCCACCTTCACGCCGACGCCCACCAACACACCTACCAACACGCCAACGCCAACCCCCACCTTCACGCCGACCCCCACCAACACACCTACCAACACGCCAACGCCTACCAACACGCCCACCA
>JALUWE010000216.1 GCA_027019845.1 Anaerolineales bacterium
CGCGGCCACCGTGCCCGCGACCTCGATCCGGTTGCCAACGCGCACCGCGCGCGCATAGCCGTAGCGTTCTTCCCAAACGGTCCCGGATGAGATGTGTTCGCGAGTGGTCATTGGTCAGTGGTCAGTCTTCAGTTTTCAGTTTTCAGTGTTCAGTGGTCAGTGGCCTCAGCACCTTCAGCGCTTCAGCGTTCCGACCTGTATACCTGTTTACCTGTCTACCCCCTCCCTACTACGCAGGTGGGGAAAGAGAATCACTTCGCGGATGTTGGGTTGGTCGGTGAGCAGCATGACCAGGCGGTCTACGCCCATGCCGAAACCGCCGTTGGGGGGCATACCGTACCGCATGGCGCGCAGGTAATCTTCGTCCATGGGGTGGCGGTCTTCGTCGCCTTTGGCGTAGGCGCGCCTCATTTCCTCGAAGCGGGCCTGCTGGTCGAGGGGGTCGTTGAGTTCGGTAAACGCGTTGCAGATTTCGAAGCCCGCCACAAAGCCCTCGAAGCGTTCGACGGTGGAGGGGTCTCCGGGGCGGCTTTTTGCCAGGGGGGAGACGTCGCGCGGGTAGTCGTAGATGAAGGTGGGCTGGATCAGGGTGGGTTCGACGTATTCACCCAGCAGGTTTTCGATCAGTTTGCCGCGCGGCGCGGCCGGGTTGGGTTGCAGGCCGCGTTGGACCATCTCGCCGCGCAGGCTGTCCGCGTCCGGGAAGGCGTCCAGGTCGATACCGGCCAGTTCGGCCAGGCTGTCCTGGAGGGTGATGCGCCGCCAGGGTTTGCCGAAGTCGATCTGCTGTCCCTGGTAGGTAAGGGTGGTGCTACCGGTGACGTGCTGTACCACGTAGCGCAGCATCTCTTCGGTGAATTCCATCACGGCCTGGTAGTCGGCGTAGGCCCAGTAGAACTCCAGCATGGTGAATTCGGGGTTGTGGGTGCGGTCTACGCCTTCGTTGCGGAAGTCGCGGCCGATTTCGTAAACACGTTCGAGGCCGCCGACCAGCAGGCGTTTGAGGTAGAGTTCGAAGGAGATGCGCAGGTAGAGTTCTTGTTTGAGCTGGTTATGGTAGGTGACGAAAGGCCGCGCCGCCGCGCCGCCGTAGATGGGTTGCAAGATAGGGGTTTCGACTTCCAGGAAGCCGTGCGAGTCCATGAAGTCGCGCAGGGCGCGCAGCACTGCGGCGCGTTTGACGAATATCTGGCGCACGTGGGGGTTGACGGCCAGGTCTGCGTAGCGCTGGCGGAAGCGGGTTTCGGGGTCGCTCAGGGTGGCGTGGCGGACGATTTTGCCGTCCACGATTTCGTCTTTGGCCGCGGGCAGGGGGGTGATGGCTTTGGCGATCATGCGGAAGGCGGTGACGCGCAGGGTGACTTCTCCGGCGCGGGTGCGCATCATCTCGCCCTCGGCCTCGATGAAGTCGCCCAGGTCGAAGTCGCGCGTCAGGTGTTGGAGGGCCTCTGTGCCCAGTTCATTGGCGCGGAAGAAGAGCTGCACGCGGCCCTGGCCGTCTTCGATGTGCGCGAACGCGATCTTGCCCATCGGGCGCATGGAACGCAGCCTGCCGACCAGCGTGGCCCGCACGGGATCGGACTCCCCCGCGGCTTCGGCGGCCTCGAAGGCGCGGATGGCCTCCCGGCTGGTGTGGGTGCGTTTGACCCGCCTGGGGTAGGGGTCGATGCCCTGCTCGCGCAGGCGGTGGAGTTTTTCGAGGCGGAGTTGTTCGAGTTTGGTATAGGTCATGTTGCTGGTTATATCAAACTTTGGAATAAAAAAAAAGCCCTACGTCGATTGGGTTGCGTAGGGCGGAGCGATGGGACAGAAAAGGGTTACTGGATTTCCAGGATTTTCACCGTGAACGTGCCGGAGGGGGCTTCGACGGTCACGGTGTCGCCCGCTTTATGGTCGAGCAACGCCTTGCCAAGCGGAGATTCGTAGGAGATCAGGCCTTCACGCGGGTTGGCTTCTGCCGCGCCGACGATGGTGTATTCCTCGACCGTATCGCTGCCGTCTTCCTGGATTTTCACGTGCGCGCCGATCTGTACGGTCTGGTGTTGGCCGTTTTCGATGATGTGCGCCTGGGACAACAGAAGTTCAAGTTCCCGGATGCGCCCTTCGACGAAGGCCTGTTCGTTTTTTGCGGCTTCGTATTCCGGGTCCTCGGACAGGCGGTTGCTCTCTTCGATGGTGTTGTGCAGCCGTTCGGCCACTTCTTTGCGTTTTTCGGTGCGCAAGTATTCCAGTTCGCGTTGCAATTTTTCGTATCCTTCTCGGGTGAGAAATTTAGTGGTCATGTTGCCTGCCTCGTTATGCTCAGAAGTTCCTGACTTCGGATTCAGCGGTTGAATGTTACCCGGGTTCCACAGAGTGTTTACAGAGTGTTACACATGCGTTGTGTTCCCAATAGCGACTTGGGCAATGGGTGGTTTTCATAGAGAAAAGCTGCTCCCATACCGCCATTTTGGGGATGGGAGTAGGTGTTGTGTTTGTTCTGCAAAAAACAGAAACGGCGTATGAGAGGTGCAAACCTCCCGGTCGCCGCGTAAAAATTTTAGCATATTTTTGGCAATTTGCAAGCGGGGGTCGCCTTACGCCTGGTGCAAAGCGCCAGTAGCCTCTCAGGTACAGGACTTACACAGTTCATGCCTGCTGTTGCTTATGTCATTCTGAGCGACCATCTTATTTTGCCTGCGTCATTCTGAGCGGCAGCGAAGAATCTCCGCGATGGTGGGGGGAGATTCTTCGGGCACTGCGTGCCCTCAGAATGACGGGGGACGGATGACTGGGGACGGGGGGCAGAGAGGGGACGGTTGTTCGGCGCGTGATTATTGGCAATTGGCAGCGGTTGGTCGCGACCAACCGCTGCGGGGGGGATGGTCTCAATCCCCTTG
>JALUWE010000217.1 GCA_027019845.1 Anaerolineales bacterium
GAAAAACGGTGCATGTTGGGTATTGGGTATTGGGTATTGGGTATTGGGTATTGGGAATGTTGGAACGGAGAACGTTAAAGGCCAAAAATGTGAATGGAGGCCGTGCCCAGGTAGGCGACGACCAGCATCTTGAACACCTTGCCCGCCGCGACCCAACCGAGAAAGCGCAATACGGGCATCTTCAACGTTCCGGCAGCGATCCCGGCCAGGTCGAACAAGGGCAGGGGTAAAAACGCCAGCAAAAAGATCAGCCAGGAGCTGGCGCGCTGGTGGCGGTGCATCCAGGAACGGATACGGTCGTAGGTGCGGGTGTTTTCGATCACAGCCCGGCCACTGTACCCGGCCAGGTAGCCGGAAAGCTCCCCGACCGCAGCCCCCAGCCCGGCGAATACGCCCACCCACAAGGGGTTCAGCACCGCGCCCATCGAAAACACCACGATCAGGCCCGGTGCGGGCAGAATGACGGTCGCGCTGGTGAGCAGTGCAAACAGGAAAATGCCCGGATAGCCATAAACGGCCAGCTGCTCGGCCTGGTCCCGTATGCTGAAGATGTACAAGCTGATCCCGACAACAAACGCCAGAGCCAGTATACGCCCGATCGTGCGGCGCAGATCGGGCGGGATACGTTGGATGCTGTTGCGTATGTTGGCGATCAAAGGCGTTTCGCAGTGGGATCAGCGCTCCGCAATGGTGACTTTTTGCAGCGTTACCGCGGGGGCGTTGACATTGCGCGGGTCTCGCTCTGGGATGGAGAGCAACACGTCCATGCCGGCGATGATTCTTCCAAAGACCGCGTGTTTGTCGTCCAGCCAGGGAGTGGGGACGTGCGTGATGAAGAACTGGGAGCCGTTGGTGTTGGGGCCGGCGTTAGCCATGGAAAGGATGCCGGGCCGGTCGTGCCGTAGATCGGGATGGAATTCGTCTTCGAAACGGTACCCCGGCCCACCCCGCCCGGTTCCGGTCGGGTCGCCCCCCTGGGCCATGAAGTTTGCGATCACGCGGTGGAAGATGGTGCCATCGTAGTAGCCCTGCTGCGCAAGAAATACAAAGTTGTTGACTGTGCGCGGGGCTTTGTCCGCAAAGAGTTCGATCACGATGTCGCCGTTATCGGTCGTCAGGGTGGCGGTGTACGATTTCTTGGGGTCGATAGTCATTTTTGGGGGGCTGTTCCATTGTTGGGGCATGTGGGGTCCTTTGGGTGGGGTATTGGGTAATTGGGTAATTACATCCTGAGCGGAGGGTGGACGAAGTCCACTCGTAGTCGAAGGATGGCGGTTGGGGATAGGGAGTGGGGATAGGGATAGGGTATTGCATCCTGAGCGGAGGGCGGGGAGAGTTCGTACCGAACTCCGGTCGCTCGAAGTCGAAGGATGGGGAGTGGGTACTCGACCTCACTTATCCAACAGGGATTGGATGCGCGCCACCACCATGTCCAGGGCAACGGTGTTGAAGCCGCCTTCGGGGATGATGATGTCCGCGTAACGCTTGGAGGGTTCGACGAATTCCAGGTGCATAGGCCGGACGGTGGACAGGTATTGCTGGATCACAGAGTTCGTGGTTCGCCCGCGTTCTTCGATGTCACGTTGCAGACGGCGGATGAAACGCAGGTCGGGATCGGTGTCTACAAAGATTTTAACATCAAAACGCTCGCGCAGGCGCGCCTCGCCAAAGATCAATATGCCTTCGACCAGAATCACCCGCTGGGGTTCGACCCGGATGGTGCGCCCGGTGCGAGTGTGGGTGGTGAAGTCGTAGATGGGCAAGGCGACCGGTTTTCCGGCCTTGAGTTGATCGATATGTTCGATCAAAAGCTCGGTTTCCAGAGAATTTGGGTGGTCGAAGTTGATTTCGGCCCGTTGTTGGGGTGGCAGCGCGCTGAGGTCTTTGTAATACGCGTCGTGGGGCAGGTAGGCGATGTGCCCTGCCCCCACCCGGTCGAGGATCACGTTGGCAACCGTGGTCTTCCCCGATCCCGACCCGCCCGCAATTCCGATCACCAGGGGATGTTTTTCGGACATGAGTGAATTATACTGGAACACGCCAGGTTGCTGTATAATGAACGCCCGCAGGTGAGCGCTTCGCACGAGATTAAAACAAAAAAGCCACCAGAGGGACTCGAACCCTCGACCTAACGCTTACGAAGCGCTCGCTCTACCAACTGAGCTATGGTGGCAGGAGGTGGTTCTGGTTTGGCGTGCAAAATTATACCAAAGGAAAGAAGAAGTAGGGAGTAGGGAGTAGGGAGTAGGGAGTAGGGAGAAAGAAGTAAGGATGTTTTTTTGCCGCTCTTGCGCCCTGCTAACCTGCTGACCTGCCGGCTTGCGGCCTCCAAATCCTATGCGCATTGCAATGCTTTCGTATCATACCTGCCCGCTGGCGACGCTGGGTGGAAAAGACACCGGCGGCATGAACGTCTATGTGCGCGATTTGACACGCCGGTTGGGGCGGATGCGCGTCCATGTGGATGTGTTCACCCGCTCGCAAGATGAACACGTCCCTCACGTGTTGCACGACCTGGGGTACGGGAATCGGGTGGTTCACATCCCCGCGGGGCCGGAAGTCCCGCTGGCCAAAGAGGAAATGGCGCGGCACATCCCGCAATACGTGGCCGGGATACTGGATTTTTCACAAAAGAAGGGGCTGAAGTACGATCTGATTCACAGCCATTACTGGATGTCCGGCATCGCGGCGCGGGATTTGAAAGCTGTCTGGGGGGTTCCGATCGTCCATATGTTTCACACGCTTGGGCATATGAAAAATCGTGTGGCCGGTGCGGGGGAAGCAGAGGGGGCTTATCGGATCGAGGGGGAGTATCAGGTTCTGGAGGCGGCTGACCGGATCATCGCGGCTACCCCTGCTGAACTGGCACAATTGCAA
>JALUWE010000218.1 GCA_027019845.1 Anaerolineales bacterium
ATCCTTCGACTTCAGGATCGCGCCACTCCCCTTCCGCTCAGGATGCAATTACCCATTCACAATTAACCGTTCACAATTCACAATTAACCGTTCACAATTCACAATTCACAATTCCCCACCCCCCATCCTTCGACTTCAGGCTCGCTCCACTCCCCTTTCGCTCAGGATGCAATTACTCAATTACCCAATTACCCAATTACCCAATTACCCAATTACCCAATTACCCAACTTGAACTCCCCCCATGTGCGGCATCACCGGCATCCTCCACGCAGACCCCTCCCGACCCATCGACCGCGCCCTGCTCGAACGCATGAACGCGGTCATCACCCACCGCGGCCCAGACAGCGACGGCTTCTACGTGCGCGGCAACCTCGGCCTGGCCATGCGCCGCCTCGCCATCGTAGACCTGACCACCGGCGACCAGCCCATCCCCAACGAAGACCAGACCGTCTGGATCGTGTTCAACGGCGAAATCTTCAACTACCCCGAGCTGCGCCCCCGCCTCGAAAAACTGGGGCACTCCTTCCGCACCAACACGGACACCGAAGCCATCGTCCACCTGTACGAACAATACGGCCCCGATTGCGTAGACCACCTGCGCGGCCAGTTCGCCTTCGCCATCTGGGACGAGCGCGAACAAAGGCTGCTGCTGGCCCGCGACCGCCTGGGGCAAAAACCACTCTACTACACCCAACACAACGGCAGCTTCTACTTCGGCTCCGAACTCAAATGCCTGCTGCAAATCCCCGGCCTGCCGCGCCGCGTCCACCTGCCCGCCATCCACCACTACCTCACCCTGATGTACATCCCCGACCCCTGGACCGCGTTCGAAGGCATCTACAAACTCCCCCCTGCACACCGGTTGGTGATTCAGAATCGAGAACCCAATACCCAATTACCCAATTACCCAATACCCAATATCGAAAAATACTGGGACCTGCCCTACGAACCCAAATGGGAGCTGCCCGAAAACGAAATCCGCGCCCGCCTGCGGGAGACCATCACCGAAGCCGTCCGCATCCGCCTGATGAGCGACGTACCCCTGGGCGCGCACCTGTCCGGTGGCATCGACTCCAGCATCGTGGTCGGGCTGATGGCCGGCATGATGGACCAGCCCGTCAAAACCTTTGCCATCGGTTTCGACGAAGCCCGCTACAACGAAACCCCCTACGCCCGGCAGGTGGCGCAAAAATTCGGCACCGATCATCACGAATTCATCCTCAAACCCGACGCCCTGGGGATGCTGCCGCGGCTGATCCGGCACTTCGACGAACCCTTCGCCGACCCCGCCGCGCTGCCCACCTGGTACCTGGCCGAGATGACCCGCCGGCACGTCACCGTGGCCCTCAATGGCGATGGCGGTGACGAGGCTTTTGCCGGATATCAGCGCTACTTCGGCGACCTGTACGTGGACCTGTACCGCTGGATTCCCGCCCCCCTCCGCCAGGGGGTGCTGGACCGTTTGATCGCCATGTTACCCGCCCAGGCAGACCGCCCCATGGAACAGTCTTACGCCGCGGCCCTGCGCGGGATGGCGCGCGGCGCGCAAGTCTCCCACGCGGCCAGCAAGGTGCGCTGGAGCACCCACTTCAGCGCGGACGAGAAATGGGCCCTGTACAACCACGACATGCGCGCTGCTCTCAATGCCGCGCCCTCCTCCGCCGACCTGCTGGCCGAGACCTTCCACGCCGCGCTGGCACGAAACCGCATCGACCGCACCCTGTACACCGACCTGCACCACTACCTGCCCGGCGCGTTGCTCCCCAAAGTGGACCGCATGACCATGGCGCACGCGCTCGAAGCACGCTCCCCCTTCCTGGACCACGAAGTGATGGAGATCGCCGCCCGCCTACCGGCCCGCTGGAAGGTGCGCGGCCAGAAAACCAAATGGATTTTGCGCCACCTGTTCCGCGACCTGCTGCCCCCCAACATCGAGGCGCGCGGCAAATCCGGCTTCAGCGTGCCGCTTGGGCCGTGGTTCCAGGGCGAGCTTTACCAACCGGCCCGCGAGCTGCTCTGCGCCGCGGACTCCCGCGTGCAGGCCTATCTGCGCCGCGAGGCCATCGAACGCCTGCTGCTGGAAAACAAATCTGGCCGCCACAACCACGGCAAACGCATCTGGACGCTGTTGTGCCTGGAGGTGTGGATGAGGGAGTATGTGGGGTAAAATAAAACCAATGAGAAAACCAAAGCTGACACTCGAGTCGCTCAAGATCGAAGCGCGAAAATTTGCCGCCCGTGAATCGAAACATCAGGAACCATCATTATACGGGGTGACTGATGGCAAGGCTGTGGGCACTTATTTCGAGCATAAGTTTCGTGACTACCTCGTTCAAAAGTATGACCTCGAAGCAGGTAGTTCGGCGAGTGGGATAGACTTTCCTGAACTGGGTATCGATATGAAAGTCACCAGCGTCAAACACCCCCAGTCCTCGTGCCCTTTCAAATCAGCACGGCAAAAGATTTACGGCCTGGGCTATTCCTTGCTGGTATTCGTATACGAAAAGAGAGACGATCCAAAAACATCTACCGGGAATTTGAACATTCTATACACCATCTTTGTCAGCAAAGAGCGAACGGCAGATTTTCAAACAACAACGGGACTTCGCAGAATTCTCGATAATCGGGGAAACAAAGACGATATATTGGCCTTTTTGGAAGAGCGCAGGCTGCCCGTAGAGGAAATCGGAGCTTCAGCGCTCGCCGATGAGATTCTCGTGAATCCTCCAGAGATCGGGTATCTGACGGTATCCAATGCGCTCCAATGGCGGCTTCAATATCGCCGGGTTATTGAGATGGCGGGTTCAGTGATGGGGGTCGAGAGGTTGTACGATGGCTGACAAAAAACGGCACAAAGTCGAATTTGGGGATTTTCAAACTCCTGCCAGCCTCGCCGGTGAAGTCTGTAGGCTGATTGCACAAACCGGCTTTCATCCGGCTTCTATTCTTGAACCAACTTGTGGCAGCGGTTCGTTCCTGGTAGCCTGCTTACAAACATTTGCAGCACCGCGGCGCGTTTTGGGTTTTGAGATAAATGCGGAATACGTCGCTCAGGCACGCAAATCGGTCGCCGCGGTAGCGCCATCGCACCTCTCTCTTGAAATCCGCCAGGCCGATTTTTTCCTTACCCACTGGCCTGAAATAATCGAAAATTTGCCGCAGCCTCTGCTGGTTGTGGGTAATCCGCCCTGGGTGACGAATGCCGCTTTAGGCGCGCTGAGCAGCAATAATGTTCCCGCGAAATCCAATCTCGACAGCCTGCGCGGCATAGATGCCCTTACGGGCAAAAGCAATTTTGACATTTCTGAGTGGATGCTTCGCAAAAGTCTTGAATGGCTTAATGGCAAAGATGGCTTGCTCGCCATGTTGTGCAAAACAGCGGTCGCCCGGAAAGTCCTTACTTTTGCGTGGAAAAACAGACTGCCGATCTCGTCCGCCTCCATTCACCGTCTCGACGCACAAAAACATTTTGCAGCCGCGGTGGATGCGTGTCTGCTCTTGATCAGAACCCACCCGGCAGGCCGAAGCAGGGAATGCCATGTGTATGGCTCGCTCGACGCAAAGTCGCCTGCTGGCGTATTCGGTTTACGAGACGGAATGCTGGTAGCCGATATCCACCGATACGAAAAATGGAAAAACCTGGCAGGACGCGGGCTGAAAGGCTGGCGATCAGGAATAAAGCACGATGCCGGCAAAGTGTTCGAATTGCGTCTGGAGAATGGCAAACTGGTCAATGGTTTCGGGGAGCATGTGAATGTTGAACCGGAGGTGCTCTTCCCATTGCTGAAAAGCTCCGATCTGGCAGGGCACAAGGCGCCCTCGCGGTACTTGATTGTCCCGCAAAAGCGCATGGGAGCAGATACAACCCGCTTGCAAACCGATGCGCCTAAAGCATGGAGCTATCTGATGACCCACGCACATTTGCTGGACAAAAGAAAAAGCTCCATTTACAAGAGGCGCCCTCCATTCTCAATTTTCGGCATCGGGCCATATTCCTTTGCGCCCTGGAAAGTTGCCATTTCAGGCCTGTACAAGAAGCTCGATTTTATTCTGGTATCCCCTTTTCAAGGGCGTCCGGTAGTTTTCGATGATACTTGTTATTTTTTTCCGTGCCGCTCCGAAGAAGAATCCCGTACGCTGTACGACCTGGTTACCTCCCTCCCTGCCACAGAATTTTTATCCGCTTTTATTTTTTGGGATGCGAAACGTCCTGTTACGGCTCGCATTCTCAACTTACTCGATCTGGCGGCCCTGGCTCAGGTTTTAGGCCAACAGAATCACGTTACCCGAATGCTGTCAGAACGGCAAATTGTGAAGTACACAGCAGAAGTACACCAGCCTCTTCTTTTCAGAGAAGAGGTTGCAAAGCATTTCGACGAATAAATTTTGGCTGTCCGGCAAAATAATTCCATCCCCCTTTCTCTGACTCACCTCATCGACTCTCTCAACCTGGCCGGGACGCAAACCGCGCTCGTGCATCTGGCGCGCGGGCTGGCGCGGCGCGGCTACCGGCAGCGCGTCTACTGCCTCAACAACCGCACCCATCCCCGCGTTCTACGCCAGCTCGACGAGGCGGGCGTGGAAGTGATCGTGATCGGCAAGGCACAGCTTCTCTCCGGTGTCGGCCTGCTGCGCCTGTACCGCGGGCTGCGCGGCTGCCAGGTGGTGCAAACCTTCCTGCCGGTGGCGGATGTGGTAGGCCGGACCCTGGCGCGGCTGGCGCGTGTGCCTGTGGTGGTGACCTCCATCCGCGCCCGCAACGTGGACAAACGCGGCTGGCAGCTCTGGCTCGACCGGCTGACCATGCGCTGGGCGCACCGGGTGGTGTTCAATGCCCGCAATGTGGTGGATTTCGCGGTGGCGCGTGAGGGGGTGCGCCCCGATCAGGTGGTGGTGATCCCGAACGGGGTGCGGGTGGCGGGACCCAGGCCGGGGGACGTGCCCCGCGCGCGGTACCGCGTCCCGGACGGGGTGCGCGTGGTCGGCACGGTCGGGCGGCTGCGCCCCCAGAAGGGGATCGGCACGCTGCTGGAGGCGTTTCCCCGCGTCCGGGATCGGGTCCCCGCCCAACTGTGGATCATCGGCGAGGGGCCGTTACGTGCGGAATTGGAGGCCGAGGCCCGGCGGCTTGGCATCGCCGGTAGCGTGCGCTTTTGGGGCGAACGCAGCGACGTGCCCGAGCTGCTGGCCTGCATGGATGTGTACGCGCACGCGGCTTTGTTCGAGGGGATGCCCAACGCGGTGATGGAGGCGATGGCCGCCGGGCTGCCGGTGGTGGCAAGCGAGGTGGACGGCACGCGCGAGCTGATCCGGGAGGGGGAGACCGGCTGGCTGGTGCCCCCTGGCGAGGCGGGCGCGCTGGCCGCGCGGCTGCTGGCGGTGTTGGACGATGCGGAGGAGGCCGCGCGGGTGGGGCAGGCCGCCGCGCGGCACATGGCCGAGAATTTTTCGGTGGAGAAAATGGTGGACGCGTTCGACGCGCTGTATCAAGACCTCACAGGTTTTCAGAACCTGTGAGGTCTATCGGAAGTACGCAAATGGACAAAGTGATCATCACCGCCGCGGTGGCCGGTTCGCATCCCGGCTCCGTGCGCGTTGGCGTGCTCATTCGTCAAAACACACACATTCCGGGGTATACTCTACGTATGGTCGGGCAATCCCGGCAACCCGACCGGGCTGCACCTGCACTTTTCGGTGGTCAAATCCGCGCCGGGGGGCGGCTACGCCAACGAGACCGACATCCGCAACACCTACGATCCGGCCCCTTTCCTGGGCGTAGAGGCGGGTGATGACGGTATTTTGACCTGCAATGGTGAGCAGACCGGTGAAACATCATGATGACGGATACTCATCAACAGATCACACCCTATCTCGATCAAATCATCCAGGGGGACTGTATCGAAATTCTCAAGACGCTGCCGGAGAAGTCCGTCGATCTTATCTTCGCCGATCCCCCCTACAATCTCCAATTACAGCAAGAACTGTGGCGTCCTAACATGACCCGAGTCAACGGTGTGGATGATCCGTGGGATAAGTTCGACAGTTTGAAAGCCTACGACGAATTCAGTGCCACCTGGTTGCAGGCCTGCCGGAGAGTGCTCAAGGACACGGGAACGATATGGGTGATCGGGTCTTACCACAACATCTTCCGAATTGGGGCGATCATGCAAGACCTGGGATATTGGTTTCTCAACGACATCGTTTGGATCAAAACAAACCCGATGCCCAACTTCCGGGGCGTTCGTTTTGCCAATGCCCATGAGACGTTGTTGTGGGCCAGTAAATTCAAGGGGGCAAAGTACACCTTCAACCATCATGCCATGAAGGGGCTGAATGGCGAGAAACAAATGCGAAGCGATTGGGTCATCCCTATTTGTTCGGGGGCAGAGCGCATCAAAGTGGCGGGCAAAAAAGCGCACTCCACACAAAAACCCGAAGCCCTGCTCTACCGTGTTCTCCTGGCGGCCAGCAATCCCGGAGACGTGGTTTTGGACCCGTTCTTTGGAAGCGGCACCACCGGGGCAGTGGCAAAAAAGTTGCACCGCCATTGGATTGGCATCGAGCGCGAGGGGAAATACATCGAGATCGCCCAGGCCAGGATGGCCGCCATCACGCCGGAATCGTTCTCCCAGGAAGTGTTCGATGTGCGGGATAAGAAACGCTTAGCGCCCAGAGTGGCGTTTAGCCAGTTGCTCGAGGCGGGTTATTTGCAACCCGGGCAACAGGTTTATTTTCGCGGCAGAAAAACGGAGAGCGCGCACGTCAAACCCGATGGAAAAATCCGCCTGAAAGATGGCTTTGAAGGTTCCATCCATCAATGCGGCAGCCATTTGATGGGTGGCAGCCCGTGCAACGGCTGGCAGCAGTGGTATTACGAAGAGAACGGCGATCTGCGTCCGGTTGACGTTTTGAGAGAACGGTATCGCCGTCACTGTTTGGAGCAGCGCACGGAGGATCAGTAGAGCGAAGCCGCGGTGTTGTTTTCAACCGCAGATTGCGCAGATTACGCAGATTGCCAGATTGCGCAGTCTTTGTCGTGAGCCACTCAGACGAACGATGAGTGCAGATCGGTAGTGGTTCTGAGCGCCGTTGCTTATGTCATTCTGAGCGATCGGCTGTTGCTTGCGTCATTCTGAGCGACCGGCTGTTGCTTGCGTCATTCTGAGCGACCAACTGTTGCTTGCGTCATTCTGAGCGATAGCGAAGAATCTCGCTTGCGATGGGGGGGAGAGATTCTTCGGGCACTGCGTGCCCTCAGAATGACGGGGGACGGATGACCGGGGACCGGCGCGTGGCTATTTGGAGGTCGGGGCGACCGGCCGGTCGCCCCAACGGTCGTTGCGCTCCAGATTCTTCGGGGCTGACGCCCATCAGAATGACAGGAGAGGCTGCGCTCCCTACTCGTTGAAACGGGTTTCCCCACCCAGCCGGTGGTTTCCAACCAGCGGCGGCATACGTGACCGCTACCGGAACTAGGTTGCTGAACAAGAACCGCACAAGGAGAGTACGACTTGATTGAATTCATTCCGTCCGCCCTCGTTTTTTTGGTTGAAGTCTATCTTCTCATCCTTTGGTTTCGATCTCGTCGCAATCGGGATGGAAAAGATGCGCGCATCTGTCTATATGGTTTCCTGGCCGGCCAAATTTACATTCTTTGGGAAACCATCCTGGTCGGCAGGGTGGGACAGGCGCCCCCCGGCTCGGTCGAAAAAAGGATGTTCGTCGCCAGATTTCTGTTAGGCGGGTTCCTGGGTGGGATTTTTACGTTTATGGGGTTATTGTATGTGTTTGGGATATTCCGTAGATCGAAATCTGAATAGCACAAGCCCTCGGGGAGCCTTCGGGAGGGGGTGTGCAGGTGGGGGTTGAATATCGCCTCTCATCTTCCTCTTGTCGCACAAACACTTCGTGGTAAGATGTAATGTCTGGTAAAAGAAAGGGTTTTTTTCTATGGATGCTCCTACTTTTTCCATCATTGCACCGGTTTACAACGAAGCAGAGACGCTGCCCGCGCTCTACCCGCGGGTGAAGGAAGTGATGGATTCCACCGGCGAAGAGTGGGAACTGATCCTGGTGGATGACGGCTCCACGGATGGGTCCGCGGACATGATTCGCGAGCTGGCGCGGCAGGACCCGCGCGTTCGCCCGGTCATCTTCGCCCGCAACTTCGGGCACCAGATCGCGGTGACCGCGGGGCTGGATTACAGCCGCGGCCAGGCCGTGGTGATCATCGACGCGGATTTGCAAGACCCGCCTGAAGTGATCCTGGAGATGATCGAGAAGTGGCGCCAGGGGTACGAGGTGGTCTACGGCGTGCGCACCGACCGGGAAGGCGAATCCTGGTTCAAGTTGTGGACCGCCGCGCTGTTCTACCGCCTGATCTACCGCATCACGGACGTGGACATCCCCCTCGATACCGGCGATTTCCGTTTGATGGACCGCAAGGTGGTGGATGTGCTCAACCAGATGCGCGAGCGCCATCGTTTTCTGCGCGGCATGTCCGCCTGGGTAGGTTTCCGGCAAACCGGGGTGCATTACCGCCGGGCGTCGCGTTACGCGGGCGAGACCAAATACCCGCTCAGAAAAATGCTCAAATTTGCCAGCGATGCCATCACGGGCTTTTCGTATCTGCCCTTGCAACTGGCGACCTATCTTGGCTTTTTGTCCGCCGGGCTCAGCATTCTGGCGATTCCGGTGGTGGTGTATCTGCGGGCCTCAGGCTCGCAGGCCTTTTTCGGGCAGGCCACGACCCTGATAGCAGTGCTGTTTTTGGGCGGCGTGCAATTGATTTCGCTCGGTATCCTGGGCGAATACATCGGCAGGTTGTATGACCAGACCAAAGGCCGGCCGCTGTATATCCTGCGGGAGGCCCCGCAGGAGGCAGAAAGCCGGAGGTCGCAGGTGGGCAGTGACGGATAGGCAGGTAGACAGGTAGGCAGGTAGGCAGTCGTACCGAAAGGCCTGCCACATCAACACACATACGACGAAGGTGACAGACAACATGATCGATCTTACCGTCCTCGAAGACCGGCTGGCGCGCGCGGTGGAACGTGCCCGGCAACAAAACATCATCATCCCGACCTACGCGCAGATGAAAAACCCCGATCTGATCCCGCAGGCGATCAAAGAATCGCTGGCCTCTGTCGGGTTGTGGGATGTGAATCCACGCAATCTGTTCCGCATCACCTGGAAGAACGAACCTGTTGCAGAGGGGGGCGGGTTCGGCCCGGTCAACTACATCGAGTTCCCGTCGAGCCTGACCGGGGTGCCGGCGCGCATCATCGCGCTGGTGGGTAAATGGTTCCCGACCGGGGCGCACAAGGTGGGGGCCGCGTTCGGCTGCCTGGTGCCCCGCCTGGTCACCGGCCAGTTCGACCCGACCAGGCAAAAGGCGGTCTGGCCCTCCACGGGCAATTATTGCCGCGGGGGCGCGTATGACTCCGCGTTGCTGGCCTGCCAGTCCATCGCCATCCTGCCGGAGGGGATGAGCCGGGAGCGATTCGAGTGGCTGGAAAAAATTGCGGGCGAGGTCATCCGCACGCCGGGCAGCGAGTCGAACGTCAAGGAAATTTTCGATAAATGCTGGGAGCTGCGCCAGTCGGGTGAGGATTTGATGATCTTCAATCAGTTCGAAGAATTCGGCAATTACCTGTGGCACTACGAAGTGACCGGCCACGCGATGGAAGAGGTGCTGCAACGCGAGTTAGGCCCCAACGGTGTGTACCGCGGCGTGGCGCTGAACACCGGTTCTGCCGGTACGATTGCGTGCGGCGATTACTTGAAACAGGTCTTCCCCGGCAGCCTGATCGCGGCCAGCGAGGCCCTGCAGTGCCCGACCATGCTGGAAAACGGCTTTGGCGCGCACCGCATCGAGGGTATCGGCGACAAACACATCCCCTTCATCCACAACGTCAAGAACACCGACGTGGTCACGGCCATTGACGATAACGCGGTGGTCAACCTGGCCCGGCTGTTCAACGAGGCAGCGGGACGCGCCTTCCTGGTGGCGCGCGGCGTGCCGGAGACCCTGGTAGCGCAGCTCGATCTGCTGGGCTTTTCCGGCATCGGCAATCTGCTCGCGGCCATCAAGCTGGCGAAATACTACGAGATGGGCGAAAACGAGGTGGTGTTGACCGTGTTGACCGACTCGATGGAACTGTACCGCAGTCGCCTGGACGAGATGCACCAGGCCTACGGGGAGTACACCGAGCTGGACGCGGCCGCGCACTTCGCCCGTTACCTGCAAGGCGAATCCACCGATCACATGCTGGAACTGCGCTACACCGACCGCCGCCGCATCCACAACCTGAAATACTTCACCTGGGTCGAGCAGCAAGGCCGCACCTCCGACGAGTTGATCGCGCAGTGGTACCGCCCGGATTACTGGACCTCGGTGCAAAAGCAAGCCAGCGAGATCGACGCGTTGATCGAAGCCTTCAACGCGCGGGTGGGTTTACTATAACCGGCGCTTCGGATGACCGCCCCTTTGGACCGGGTGCGATGCACCCTGGCCGTGCTGCCACCGTTATCCACAATTCAGGTCACTACCAACACATCGACTGGGATCACATTTCGCAAATGAGTATGTGGACGATTGACGATTTGAACGAACATAGCCTGCGCGCGCGGGCGGCTTTGACCGTCTACCAGCGCGGCTACGTGTACTATTTGCAAAAGCGGGTGACGCTCATCGAACTTGGCGAGGGGTTCGCGCATCTGCACGTTCAGGGTAGCCAGCAGTATTGCGTGGATATCTGGCAGGACTTCAGGGGGATTGGCTTCAACTGCACCTGCCCGTATGCGCGGGATGGGAGGTTTTGCAAGCACAATGTGGCCGCGGGGTTGTACCTGTACAATTATTTGCGCGAACACGGCCCGGACATGTGGAAGGCAACTCTGAATCGCGCCTTGCAAACCGCGCAACGCACGCCCGCCGCCCGCCAATCGAGAACGCCCTACCTGCTCTTTTTCAGTTTGCAGAAGTCGTACGAAATCTGGGCCATTCAGCCTGTCACCCTGCCTACCCGCGCGCTGCCCGAGATGTTGGAACAGAAAGTCGGGCCAGCCGCGTTTGCCGGGATCGAGGAAATCCTGGAGCACAACCCCTGGATGACCAGCAAGGTCAAATATCCGCGCTCCAAGCTGAATCCCGCGGCCTGTGTAAATTGCAGCCCCGAGGTGGTCGCGATGGCGAATTTGATTTTGCAGTCGCAGGGGTACACCACCCCCAGCTACTACTATTACTATGCCGCTACTTCATCGGTGCAGGATTTCTTTCCGTTGTTAGCCAGCACAGGCGCGCCGCTGTTTTACGGTGATAATGACCAGCCATTGCAAAAGTCTTTGCAAATTTTGCCGGGCGAAGCCTTGCTGGAGATCGAAATGTCCCGCAAGAACGGCAGCGGCATGGTCTTGCAAGCCAGGCTGAGAGTGGGGGAGAAATCCATCCCGCTGGAACGCGACAAAGCCACAGTGATTACGAAAAATCCGGTCTGGATCATGGCAGACAGCTACCTCATCAGGCTGGCAGACCGATTCGCCTCCGATCTGGTGAATGTCTTCTTCGATACGCCGCAAGTGGAAATCCCCGCGGAGAGCGAAACGGAATTCCTCGAGAATTATTTTCTCCCGCTTGCCGCTCATCTCGACATGCAAGGGGAGGACATTGCCTGGGAAGAACTCCACGCCGAGCCGGTCAAACGCCTCTACCTGGAAGAGGAGGGCAAAACCCTGCTGGTCAAATTGCGTTTCGGCTATGCGGAGTACGAAGTGCCTTACCAGAAACACCCGCCCGAGATCAGCATCCAGCGCAAAGCGGACGATTCCTGGACCCTGGTGCGTGTTCACCGCGACCGGCAAGCCGAGGAGCAGATTTACCGCTCGATCTCCTCGGCCCGCTACGGCCTCAAGTACGGCGCGCACATCTACGGCCCGGAGGTCTTCGTGCTGCGGGCGCGGGTCGATCCCATCGACTTCTTGCTGCGCAAAGTGCCCAAATTGATCGAAGACGGCTTCGAGATTTACGGTGAGGAAGAACTCAAGAGCGCGCGCGTCAACCGTAACCGCCCCACGCTGTCGCTCAACGTGAGCAGCGGCATCGACTGGTTCGATGTCAAAGCCGTGGTCAAATTCGGCGAGGTGGACGTTTCGCTCCAGGAGATCCGCCGCGCGCTGCGCAAGAAAAACCGCTTCGTGAAGCTGGCCGACGGCACCATCGGCGAAATCCCCGAAGCCTGGGTGGAAAAGTACCGCCACCTGTTCGGGTTGGGGGAACAGACCGAAGAGGGCGTGCGCTTCAGTGAGCATCACCTGACCCTGATCGATCAACTGTTAGGGGAGGCCGACCGGTTCGCGGCGGATTCCGAATACCGCAAACGGCTGCAAAAGCTGAAGGAGTTCTCCGGCATCCGCGAGCGTCCCCTGCCGCAGGGCTTCACCGGTACGCTGCGCCCCTACCAAAAGGCGGGCTACGACTGGCTGCACTTCCTGCACGAATATCGCTTTGGCGGCTGCCTGGCCGACGACATGGGGCTGGGCAAAACGGTGCAGGTGCTGGTGTTCTTACAATCGCTGCGCGAAAACAACCACGCCAAAACCGCAGATTTGATCGTGGTGCCGCGCTCGCTGCTGGTCAACTGGGAGCGAGAGGCCGCCCGCTTCACCCCCGATCTCAAAGTCTACCGGCACTTCGGCCCGGCGCGCAAAAAAGATACCGCCGTGTTCGACCAATACGACCTGATCCTGACCACCTACGGCACCATGCGCCGCGACATCCAGATGCTGCGCGACTACCGCTTCCAC
>JALUWE010000219.1 GCA_027019845.1 Anaerolineales bacterium
CAATGTGGATGAGTTAGTACGGCCATACTGATTGTTTTTCCCTGAGCACGCTTTCACGGTTTTCGATCTCGAAAACCACACACCACAAGTTATACCGCCGTTTGGGAAGCCGTCGCCAGCCCATTTGCCGGAGCCATTTGACCAGTCGAGCGCGGCCATACCGCTTCAACAGCCAACGCACTTCTGCCCGGTTGCCAAACGATAGCGTGCGCTCTGCAATCAATTCCCAATGTTGTTCCGCATCCAGTTTGCTTAGATCGTATTCCTGGAAAAAGGGCGCCAGGCTGGCAGGTATTCCGCCTTCCTCTGCCCTTGCGATTTCTCTCTCAGCATCCACATCCGTCAGCAACTCACCCGCAGTTCTCTTCAGGATTGGGTGCACCAACTCTGCGGCGATCTCGGCCAGGGGAACGAGCACAAAGGCGCGCTCGTGCAGCCGCGGGTGGGGGATGGTCAGTTCCGGCGTGTTCAGGATGAGGTCGTCGTAGAACAAAATGTCCAGGTCGATCAGCCGCGGCCCGTAACGGAAGGTGGGCTGGCGTCCCAGTTCGCTCTCCAGGTCTTTCAGAAAGCGAAGCAGTTCCGTGGGGGACAGGTCTGTCTCGGCCTGGATCACCTGGTTGAGAAAATCCGGCTGGTCATCGAAGCCCCAGGGCGCGGTCTCGTACACGCTGGAGGCAGCCAGCACACGGACGGCAGGGGCTAACGCGGCGATGGCAGCCTGCAAATTCCGTTCGCGGTTGCCGAGGTTGGTGCCGAGGGAGAGGTAGATGGTGGGCATGGCGTTCGAGTGGGGCGTCCTGAGCGGAGAGGGGAGGGGAGCGAGACTGGAGGCGAAGGGTGGGTATTGGGTAATTGGGTAATTGGGTAATTGGATATTGGATATTGGGTATTGGGTAATTACGCTCTACGCTTTACGATTCTCGGTTCACGCTTCCCTACACCCGCTCGATCACCGTCGCGGTGGCCATGCCATGTCCGATGCACATGGTTTGCAGGCCGTAACGCCCGCGGGTGCGGCGCAGTTCGTGTACCAGTTTGGTCATCAAAATCGCACCGGTGGCGCCCAGGGGATGGCCGTGGGCAATCGCGCCGCCGTTGGGGTTCACGCAGCGCATGTCGGGCCGGATTTCGCGCGCCCAGGCCAGCACCACGGAGGCGAAGGCCTCGTTGATCTCGATCAGGTCGAGGTCGGGCAGGCGCAGCCCGGCGCGCTCCAGGGCTTTGCGGGTGGCCGGGATGGGGCCGTCGAGCATCAGCACCGGATCGGAACCGACCACCACGCGGGAGACCAGACGCGCCAGCGGGGTCAGGTTGCGGGTGCGCACCACGGCCTCGGAGGCCAGCACCAGCGCGGCCGCGCCGTCGCTGATCTGGCTGCTGTTCCCCGCGGTGATCACGCCATCGGCCTTGAACACCGGTTGGAGCGCGGCCATTTTCTCGCGGTCCGGCGGGATGCGCACGCCCTCGTCTGCGGTCAGCGGGCTGCCGTCCGGGCGGGGAATGGGCAGAAGCTGATCCTCGAACACACGGTTCTGGATGGCGCGGCCGGCGCGCAGGTGGCTCTGGTAGGCGTAATCGTCCAGTTCCTCGCGGGTCAGGCCCCATTTTTCGGCCATCATCTCCGCGCTGACGCCCTGGTGGACGAGGGGGTAGGGGAAATCGGGCGGCCACTCCTCAGGCCAGTCGCTGCCCATTGGCACGCGGGAGAGCATCTCGGTGCCGCCAGCGATCACGATGTCCATGTCACCGGCCAGGATGGCCTGGGCGGCAAAGTGGACGGCCTGCTGGCTGGAGCCGCACATGCGGTTGAGGGTGACTGCCGGAACCTGGACCGGGAAACCAGCCTTGAGCGCGGCCAGACGCCCCAGGTTTGCGCCCTGCTCCCCGATCGGGGTGACGCACCCCCAGACGACATCTTCGACCAACGCGGGGTCGAGACCGGCGCGTTCCACCGCGGCCTGCAAGATCATGGCCGAGAGGTCCACCGGCGCCAGGTGCGCCAGCGCGCCGTTCGGGTAACCGCGGCCAATCGGGCTGCGGACTGCGGAAAGGATGAATACGTCGCTCATGGGTGTAGCATATCACAAAATGCGGGTAGAATGGGGGGGAATTGGATATTGGATATTGGATATTGGATATTGGATATTGGATAATTGGGTAATTGGGTAATTGCATCCTGAGCGGAGGGTGGACGAAGTCCACTCGAAGTCGAAGGATGGGTATTGGGTAATTACGCTCTACGCTTTAAGCTTCTCGATCCTAAAGGACAACCATGGCCGAAGCAACTTTCAACTTTCCACGCGGTTTTCAATGGGGCACGGCCACCGCCGCGCACCAGGTAGAGGGCAACAACGCCAACAACAACTGGTGGGCCTGGGAACAGGCCGCCGGACGCATCCTGCACGGCCACACCGCGGGGCTGGCTTGCGACTGGTGGGGCGGGCGCTGGCGGGAGGATTTCGACCGCGCCGCGGAGAGCGGCCAGACCACCCACCGCCTCTCTGTGGAGTGGAGCCGCATCCAACCCACCCCCGACCGTTGGGACGAAGACGCGCTCGATCACTACCGCCAGATGGTGCGCGGCCTGCACGAGCGCGGCCTCACCCCGCTGGTCACGCTGCACCACTTTACCGATCCGCTCTGGTTGTACGAGCGGGGCGGCTGGGCCAACGACGTGGCTGAACAATTCGCCGCCTTCACTGAGAAAGTGGTCACCGCGCTGAAGGAGTACGTCAACCAGTGGGTGACGCTCAACGAGCCGAACGTGTACGCCACCCTGGGCTACCTGATGGGCACTTTCCCGCCTGGGGATCAGAACATGCTCAAAACCTTCCAGGTGATGACCAACCTGGTGCGCGGCCACGCGGCGGCCTACCACGCCATTCACCGCATCCAGCCCGAGGCACAGGTGGGCATCGCACATCAGTACCGCGGCATCGAACCGTACCGCCGGTGGCTGCCGCTGGATTCGGCCATCGCGCACTTCCAATCCCGCATGTTCAACGACTTCTTCCCGGCAGCCGCGCAGACCGGCGTACTGCGCTTCCCAGGCTGGCGCAAACGCATCCGCCAGGCCAAAAACACGCAAGACTTCCTGGGATTGAATTACTACACGCAAGATTTTGTGGCCTTCCACCCCCTACGGGTGAGCGAGGCCTTTGGCAAACGTTTTTTCGACCCCCAGGCAGCGCTGAGCGACACCGGCTTCATCGCCAACCAGCCGCAGGGTTTCTTCGCCGCGCTCCAGTGGGCGAACGGGTTTGGTCTGCCGATCATCGTCACCGAAAACGGCATCGAGGACGCGGCCGATCATCTGCGCCCGCGCTACATCGTCGAGCACATCCGCCAGTTGTGGCGCGCGGTCAACTTCAACTGGCCGGTCAAGGCCTACTACCACTGGACCCTGGTGGACAACTTCGAGTGGGACCGCGGCTGGACCCAGCGTTACGGCCTGTGGGAGCTAGACCTCGAAACCCAGGCGCGGCGCAAGCGCCCCAGCGCGGACCTGTACGCGGAAATCTGCCAGGCCAACGCGCTCTCTTCGCAAATGGTGGCCCGCTACGCGCCGCAGATTTTTGCGGACATGTTTCCAAACGAGTAAGGGGACTGGGTGACAAGTGAAAGGTGGAGATTACCGAACTTACCGGCTTTCCAACGCCAGGCGGGTCTTCAACTTTCGTTCTAAAAATGGTATAATCCCGCCGCCAGCACGGGAGAACAACTGGCGAGTTTTATTGGAGAGGTAGCGTAGTCTGGCCTAACGCGCGCGCCTGGAGAGCGCGTGAGCCTTCACCGGCTCCGTGGGTTCGAATCCCACCCTCTCCGCCTGACTTCCCAAAGGCATTTGCTTTTGGGATTTTTTTTGGAGAAGCCATGAATCTGTCAGAATTTCACGCCCAATTTGCCAATACCGCGCTGTATTATTTCCTGCTCATCTCGCTGTGGGGTTATTGGCGATTTTTCCGCAAGCAAGGGCTGGATGCCAGCTACTGGGGCGCGGTTGTGATCGCGGAGGTATTGCTCCTCATTCAAAGCGGAATCGGAACCTATTTGTGGATCATCGGGCTGCGGCCGGCCCGCGGAATGCACGTGCTCTACGGCATCGTCAGCCTGACGGCACTCCCAGCGGTTTACATATACACCAAAGGCCGCAGTGAGCGGGCAGACATGCTGATGTACAGCACCACTGCTTTGATCACGGTGGGGTTGCTTTTACGTGCCATCTTCACCGCCCAGGTCGCCCTAGGCGGATGAAAATTTTTAATGTAACGCGGGTTTTCTCATTTTTGTTTTGTGCTATAATTCACGCTCGACTATCCCAATCGAGATTTTCAAAACAAGGAGAAGCTTATGGCAAGAGGAAGCGCAGCCCCTTCTGTCCCCAACGAAGAGGAAAATATCAAGGTTAACCGGCGAGAATTCTTGAACCTGGCCTGGCTGGCTTCGTTGGGGTTTTTCCTGATCCCTGTTGGAGGCGCTACCGTTTTGTTCGCCTTCCCGCGCTTCAAAGAAGGCGAATTCGGCGGCACATTCACATTGGGAGATGCCTCCGCGTTACCGAAAGTCAACCAGTCCCCTGTTGCCAACCCAAAAGGAAAATTCTGGCTGACACGCACGGAAGAAGGCGTGCGTGCCCTGTATAAAGTCTGCACACACCTGGGGTGCCTCTACAACTGGCAGGAGCAGGAGTTCAAGTTCATTTGCCCCTGCCACGGCTCCCAGTTCACCTACGAGAGCGAGTACATCCAGGGGCCTGCGCCGCGTTCGCTCGATCTGTTCGTGATCAAAGCAATCAAACAGAGTACAGGAGAAGTGCTGGCCGAGACAAGCGAACCAAATGCCCCCATCCCGGTATTCGACGATCCGGACGTGATTTACCTGGTAGATACGGGCAACAAAATTCTGGGTAAAAAACACGGCTAACTTTTCTGGACAACATTTCATCCTAACTTTCGGAGAAGAGAGATGCAAAACGGATTACTGGAAGACGTTCGCAACTTCATGGCATTAAGTCGGGAAGAAAAGCGTGCAAAAGTGATGGAAGCGATCGATAATCGCGTCCGCATCATCACCGCCGGCCTGAGCATCAAAGAACTGCGCGCTTTGTTGCGCGGCGCCCCGCCCACCGAGCGACCCAACCCGCGTTACAAAGTTCACGTCACCAGCTTCATCGCCCACATCCGCCCCAAGTTCTACTACAAGGCCAGCACGATCTTTACCCACACCTTCCGGCTGGGGTATCTTTCCACGTTCTTTTTCCTGGTCGAGATCATCACCGGCCTGATCTTGATGATCTACTACGTCCCCTCGCCGGCGGAGGCCTACGGTTCGATCCTGACCATCGAAAGCAACGTAATGTTTGGGGAGCTGATGCGCGATCTACACCGCCTGGGCGCGGAATTGATGGTCGCCTTCGTCTGGTTACATATGTTCAGGACGTATTTCACCGGCTCCTACAAAGGAGAACGTTCTTTCACCTGGATGACCGGTGTGTTCTTATTGTTGATCACCGTGTTTTTGAGCTTTAGCGGCTACCTGCTGCCCTGGGACCAGTTGGCCTACTGGGCGGTGACCATCGGTACCAGCATGGCAGACAAAGCACCGGTGTTCGGACCCGAATCCAACCTGTTGCTGCGAGGCGCGCCAGACATCGGCGCAGGCGGGTTACTGCGCTTCTACCTGTTGCACGTTGTCTTGCTGCCGCTGGCCGGCATCCTGGTGCTGAGCATTCACTACTACAAGGTGGCCCGTGAACACGGCATCTCCCTGCCAGCCGTGTACGAGGAAGGTGTGTTGCCACCCGAAAAGGTGAAAGAAGGCAAAAAACGCATCGATCTGATCCCAGACCTGCTGACTCACGAAATCTTCCTGGCCTCTCTCGTCACCGGCCTGTTGTTGCTCTACATACTGTTCTTCTACCCAGGCGCACCGCTCGGGGACCATGCTAACCCGCTAAAGACGCCACTGGATACCAAAGCCCCCTGGTACTTCCTCTGGATTCAAGGAATGCTCAAGCTGGGCGACCCCACCTGGATGGGCGTCATCTGGCCTACTATTTTCGTGATTGTACTGATCGCCATCCCCTACATCGACCGTAACCCCAGCCGCCTGGCAAAGAACCGCCCGATTGCGATCACCTGGGGACTCTTTTGGGTGATCTTCCTGCTGGTCACATCCTATATGGGAACGCCACAATTCGGCATCGAAACACCCCCCGCGGTACGCATCGTGCAAGACCTGGCTCCAGAAGAGGGCATCGGAATGCTGCGTTCCATTCCGTTCGACGACCTGGTACCTGGCACGTACTTCGTCAACGAGGCCGATAAAGAAGCTATGCCCAAACGCCTGGCCGAATTCTTTGCCGAATACGAACGCCGCGTCAATCTGGCCGAAGAACAGGGCAAAATGTTAAACGCCACCGGAATGCTCTACATCACCGAATGGCAAAAAGACCTCAAAAAAGTGGTCATGCGCATGGAGTGGACCGACCCGGAGACCGCCCAGCAGAAATCGTT
This sequence comes from Anaerolineales bacterium, assembly GCA_027019845.1. Classification (GTDB taxonomy): domain Bacteria; phylum Chloroflexota; class Anaerolineae; order Anaerolineales; family JABWBV01; genus JALUWE01. Next base: position 6,519 of record JALUWE010000219.1, read on the forward strand.
CGAGCACGAGTTTTACCTGCACCGCGATCGGCCGCGGGAAGAGTAAATATCCCATCCTACGTCCGGCATACATGAGGAGTCCAGAAGAACATGTCGAATAGTCGAATTCAAACCGAAATCCTGCTTGGCGCGCTTTTCATCGTAATTTCTTCGATTGTGCTGCTCTATATGGGCTTTCGTGAAGAGACAAAGCTCGCCGAATCTGCCGTTGTTCAACAAGCACAAGCAATAGAGGTCGGCGCGGGATTGTTCGCTGCCAACTGCGCTCGCTGCCACGGGCAAAACGGCGAAGGCCTGATCGGCCCGCCGCTCAACGATGCCTACTTCTTCACCGACCGCATCAAAGACGTCGGCTGGGGGGGGACGCTGGAAGACTACATCATCTCCACTGTTTCGTCGGGCCGCCCTGTTTCCACCCGGCCGGACCAATGGCCAGGAGAGGGCATAGGATATGCCATGCCGGCCTGGTCTCAGGAATACGGCGGGCCGCTGCGCCCCGACGAGATTCGAGCCATCGCCCAGTTCATCCTCAACTGGGAGGCCACCGCGCTGGAACAAGAAAGCATCACAGTGCTGGAAGAACCTGTTCCGGTATCCGAAGACCCGACCGCGCGCGGCCTGGCGGTCTTCAACGCCCAGGGCTGCGCGGCCTGCCATGCCATCCAGGGAATCAGCAGCGGGCAGGTGGGGCCTGACCTGACCCAGATCGGCACCCTGGCAGCCACTCGCGTGGACGGCATGAGCGCGGAAGACTACATCCGCGAATCCATTCTCAATCCCGACGCCTTCATTGCCCCAGAGTGCCCCAACGGCGAATGCCCCGCCGGTGTCATGCCCCCGAATTTCGGCGACAAACTCTCTCCAGAAGAACTGGATGACCTGGTCGCCTTCCTGCTGGCTCAGGAATAACCCATGGAGGCCCCTCAAAACCTGGGGTTGATCATCGCCGCCGTCGTTCTGGTACTGATCGTCCTGGGGGGAATCATCTGGGACGCTCGCCGGAATCGTTGAAAGCGAACTTCCGAAGCTGCTTTTTGCTGCTTCGGAAGTTTTTTTGTTGACAGACCCTTCGGCCTGCGGTATCCTATGGCGTCCGGGCGGGTCCGGCGCGGCAGAGGCCTGCGAACCGTGTCAGGTCCGAGAGGAAGCAGCACTAAGCAGGTACCTTTGGGTGCCGTCGGGTTGCCTGCCCGGACATTTTCATGACCCCACCCGCACCCCTCCCCCCGCTGAACATTCCAGAACTGCTGCGCCGCCACGGGTTGCGCCCCAAAAAAAGTTTGGGGCAAAACTTCCTGATCGACCCCGCGGCATTGCAGCGCGTGATCCAGGCGGGCAACCCGCAGGCCCATGAGGCTGTGCTCGAGATCGGCGCCGGGCTGGGCAGCCTGACCCGCCTGCTGGCCCTCCAGGCCCGGCGGGTGGTAGCGGTGGAAATCGACCAGCGACTGATCCCCCTGCTGAAACAGGTCACAGCCCCCTTCTCGAATGTGAAAATCATCCACGCCGACATTCTGAAGATCGACCCGGCAAAGCTCTTCGCTTCCCCCTACCTGGTCATCGCCAACATCCCCTATTACATCACCTCCGCCATCATCCGTCACTTGCTCGAAAGCCCGGCTCCGCCCTCCCGCCTGGTGTTGACCGTGCAACAGGAAGTGGCCGAACGCATCTGCGCACAGCCGCCGCGCATGAACCTGCTGGCCTTGAGCGTGCAGGTATATGGCCGCCCCACGATAGCAACCCGCATCCCTGCCGGCGCCTTCTACCCACCTCCCAAAGTCGATTCCGCGGTCGTGCAGGTGGACCTGCTCTCCGAGCCGCGCATCCCCAAAGAGGAGCTGGCCCTCTTGTTCCGGCTGGCAAAAGCCGGGTTCGGCCAAAAACGGAAAACACTGCGCAATGCCTTGTCCGCCGGCATGGGCTGGGACAAAGACCGCGCCGGGCGCACGTTGCAGGCCGCAGAAATCGACCCCCAAAGACGGGCACAGACGCTGGCCCTGTCCGAATGGGAGCGGCTGGTGAAAGCCACGCGCCAGGCGCAGCAATCCTGGTAAAATCTCCCATCATGTCGCTCGTTCCCGAAATCGTCGTTCGTATGCGCCAGCGAAGGCGCGCCCAACGAGAGAAAAACATCCGGGCGCGTTTTCGCTCGCTGAGCATTACCCTGGCAGCCTTGTTCAGCCTGGGAATTGCATTTGGGGCCATTTCTCTAGCCCTGCTCTACAACCGCCTTACCTACGACCTGCCCCCCACCGAAAACCTGCCCATTCTACTCCATCCCACAGACGGCCTGCTCAACCAGCCCAGCCAGATTTTGGACCGCAGTGGCGAGCACACGCTGGCCTCTCTGGAAAACCCCGCCGCGGTCAACCGCCGCTATCTGCCGCTGGAAAAGCTGCCTCGCCACGTGCAGGACGCCATGGTGGCGGCTGCGGACCCCACTTTTTGGGAGCATCCGGGGTACACCTCCTGGGATTGGCGCAAGACCGACACCATCGCCCAAAAATTGGTGCTCGATCTGCTGCTGTGGGAGGAGCCACCGGGCGCGCGGCGCGGCTTGCGTTCACGCCTGCTGGCCGCCCAAATCGTCCGGCGCTATGGCCGGGAACAGGTTCTGGAGTGGTATCTCAACAGCGCGGCCTACGGCCACCTGGCTTACGGCGTGGATGCCGCTGCCTGGGTCTACCTGGGAAAATCCGCCACCGGCCTGACCCTGGCCGAAGCCGCCTTGCTGGCGGCCATTTCGCAAACCCCCGACCTCAACCCCATCGATACCCCTGAACTGGCCCTCGAACGCCGCCAGAGCGTGCTCCAAACCATGCTCGAGTTGGGGATGATTTCCGAAAACCAGGCCCAGCAAGCTCTGGACGAACCATTACCCCCTCCACCGGATTCCCCCCCGGAAGAGTCTCCCTTCGCCGCCTTCGTCAACCTGGTGTTGGACGAACTGGCCCTTCAGATTCCGCGCCAACGGTTGGAGCGGGGAGGCTTTCGGATCCTCACCACCCTGGATTTCGATCTTCAGCGCCAGGTCGATTGCGCTGTTCGTACCCAGCTACAACGCCTGCCGGGACAGAAAGAAGCGCAGCCACCCGAAACCCGCGATTGTGAAACCGCCCGCCTGCTGCCCACGCTCTCTCTCGATCCGGATGCGTATCCTCCCGGTCTGGCCGCGGAGGTGGTGGTGATCGACCCGCGCAGCGGTCAAATCCTGGCCCTGACGGGCACGCGGGACGATCAGACAGCCCTCCCCCGCGTGGGGGGGCACGCGCCCGGCTCGCTGTTGGCCCCATACGTGTATCTGGCAGGCTTTACGCGCGGTTTCAGCCCCGCCTCGCTGGTATGGGACATTCCTGCCAACCTGCCCCCCGGCCTGGACCGCAACCCCAACATCGACGGCGAATTCCACGGCCCGATGCGGATGCGCATCGCGCTGGCAAACGATTATCTGGTGCCGACGCTGAATTTGCTCAACCAGTTCGGCGCGGAAACCGTGTGGAAAACCACCTCCCAGCTCGGCCTGACCATAGAAACGCCAGCCGGAAAAGCCGCGCAGCGACTGCTGCTGGAAGGCGGAGAAGTGACCCTGCTGGAAATGGCATACGCTTATGGAATTTTCAGCAACCAGGGCATTCAGATTGGCTATGCGCAGCCAGCCGCAGGCAACAACAATGGCAACGCCCCCCCTCTCCGGCCAGCCTCCATTTTGCGCCTCGAAGACCGCAACGGACAACGCTGGTTCGACCCCGGAGACCCGCAGGGACGCCCGGTCATCGCACCCCAGCTCGCCTATCTGATCACCCACATCTTGAGCGACGAGCCGGCCCGCTGGCCCAGCCTGGGACACCCCAACCCGCTCGAGGTAGGCCGTCCGGCAGCCGTTAAGATCGGGCGCACCCTGGACAGCCAAAACGCCTGGACGATCGGCTTCACCCCTAACCTGATCGTGGGCGTTTGGGCCGGCTACGACCAGCAAACCCCCTCCGCCGCGGTTTCCCCCTTGTTTGCGGCCAGCATCTGGAACGCGGTCCTCAAATATGCCAGCCAGAACCTGCCCGCCGAAAACTGGCCTACCCCCCCAGGGATCAGCACGCTGGATGTTTGTGACCCCTCGGGGTTGCTGCCCACCATCGAGTGCCCAACCGTTGTCAAGGAAGTCTTCGCCCCGGGTTCCGAGCCTACACATCTGGACACCCTGTATCGAAAGTTCCAGATCAATCGCGAAACCGGGCTGCTGGCAACCGTGTTCACCCCCCCGAACCTGATCGAAGAACGCGTCTACATGGTCCCCCCGCCCGAGGCCGCGGAGTGGGCTGCCCAGGCCGGGTTGCCGGTCCCGCCCGAAGCATACGACCTCGTGTCGGCCCCGCCCGCCCCCCTCCCCGGGGTGCAGTTGAACGCTCCACAGATGTTCGCTTACATCAGCGGTGAGGTGCCCATTCTCGGCAGCGCAGCCGGCCCGGGGTTTGTTTCGTACCAGGTACAGATTGGGCCGGGCCTCAACCCCCAACAGTGGATTCAGATCGAACAATCCACCGTACCTCTCGAGAACGGGCAGCTTGCGGTCTGGAATACGGAAGGCCTGAGCGGGCTATATGCCATTCGATTGCTGGTGCTGCGAGAAGACCAACAACTCGACACCGCCATCATCCAGGTCACGGTGGACAACCAACCCCCGCAGATCGACATTTTGTACCCCGCTCAAGACCAGCAGTTTACCTATCCGCTGGACGAAAACGTTACCATTCAGGTGAACGCAAATGACGACCTGGCATTGAATACTGTGGAAATTTACATCAACAACCAGCTCGCGGCCGCGTTCACCCAACCACCCTTTGCCTTCTCATGGCAGACTGTGCCGGGCGAGCACACCCTGCGGGTGATTGCCAGCGATCTGGCCGGGAACAGCAGCGAAACAACGCTGACATTCGAGGTCACGCGATAGGCCACAGAGCAGGCAGATGAACCTGCGCGGCGGATAAAAGCCCCCCTTTGGAATTGTTACTGCGCCGCACGTCCCAACCATTGCCGTTCTGCCATCCGTTTGCTACCTTCTTGCCTTGCTCCGGTATGCCCCTCATGTTAGACTATGCCCATGGCGATCTCCATCCTTCTAGCAACGCCGAGCACAGGATTCGGAGAATTGATCCGCCAGACACTGGTGGATGAGGGCGGATACCAGGTGTTCATGGTGGAGTCAGGCCAGGAAGCTTTGCAGCAAGCGCAAGAACACCCCTTCAGCCTGGCAATCCTGGATGCAGACATTCGCGATCTCCCCATCGCGGAGGTGGCGCGCGCCCTGTTGGAGATCAGGCCGGAACTGCGCACCATCCTTGTGCCGCCGAAGAATGATCCCAACCATCCAACCGTTGCAGAATTGTCCCCTGATGGCTATCTGTCCAAGCCTTTTTATTTGCCCGATCTGACCGGTATCGTGCGCGCAGTGTTGCGAGGGGAAAAACAGCCGCCCTCCTCTGCCATCGAAACCGGGCAAGAACTCCCCCCCGGAGACACCGAAGGAGAAGCGCCCGAGTTCCCCACCACCCCCGCGGAACCGGCTACCTCCGCTCAGCAACACGAGACCCCCTTGTCTGCCCCGGTTGTGACGGAGGAGTCTGAACGGGTTCCGGTGGAGCCGCCCCCCTGGCTGGCGGACGTGAACAAGGCGGCCCAACTCCTCACCCGGCTGTCCCTTGAATCCGCAGCCCACGCCGCGCTGATTACCCGTCAGGACAAATTGTGGGCCTATGCAGGCGGGTACCCTCAACCGGCTGTCGAGGAGCTGGCGGAAGCGGTGAGCCGCTATTGGGGCCGGCAAGAAGGTCGCGACCTGGCGCGTTTCATCAAGTTGGAGAGTACGGGCGAAGAATACATGCTCTATGCCACCCGTCTGGCAGGGGACATGGTGCTCTCCCTGGTGTTCGACACCCGCACACCCTTCACCAAAATCCGTTCCCAGGTCAACAACCTGGCGCAAGCCCTGGCCTCTCGCCCCGGGGAAAACCCGCTGGCAGCGCGGGAGCAAGCCCCCCCTACCTCCACGGAAGACCCGGCCCCCACGACAAAACCGGATGTCTCTGCCCCAGAATTCCCTCAGGATTGGATACCTGATTCGCTCGAAGATGACCTCCAGGACGACCAGGAGAAATCCGGTTTGCTGGATATCCC
>JALUWE010000220.1 GCA_027019845.1 Anaerolineales bacterium
CTCTTCGGGAATGTAGGACAGCCCCTTTTCGATGATCTGTTCGGGCGGCAAACCGGTGACATCGACGCCGTCCAGCAGCACCCGGCCCCCGGTCGGGGGGCGCAACCCGGCGATCACCTCGGCCAGTTCGGATTGGCCGTTGCCCGAAACGCCCGCCAGCCCGACGATCTCGCCGGCCCTGACCTGGAGGGAGACGCCGCGCAGCGCGGGCGTGCCCCGGTCGCTCAGGGTGTGCAGGTCGATGATCTCCAGTTGCGGGCCGCGGATTTCCACTTCGGAGCGCTGAGGGGCGAAGTCCAGCTCGCGGCCGACCATCATCTTCGCCAGTTGGGCTTTGCTGGTTTCGGCGGTCAGCACCGTGCCCACGTTGCGGCCATCGCGCAGCACTGTGACGCGGTCGGTAAAATCCATCACCTCGTCCAGCTTGTGGGAGATGAAGATCAGCGCGTGGCCTTCCTGTGCCATTTGTTTGAGGGTGACGAAGAAGTCTTCCACCTCTTGCGGGGTCAGCACCGCGGTCGGTTCGTCCAGAATGAGCAAAGCCGCGCCGCGGTACAGGGCTTTGATGATCTCCACCCGCTGCTGCTGCCCCACCGAGAGCTGCCAGATGTAGGCGTCCGGATCGACTTCCAGGCCGTAGAGGCGCGCCAGCTCGCGGGTTCGGGCGGCGACGCGTTCCAGGTCGGTGAGCAGGCCGCGGGAGGAGGGCAGCCCGAGGGCCACGTTTTCCGCCACGGTCAGCGAGTCGACCAGCATGAAGTGCTGGTGGATCATGCCCACGCCCAGGCGGATGGCGTCGGCAGGGGAATGGATGGTCTGCGGCTGGCCATCGAAGAGGATTTCCCCTTCGTCCGGGCGGTAGAGGCCGTAGAGCTGTTTCATCAGCGTGCTCTTGCCGGCCCCGTTTTCGCCCAGCAGCGCGTGGACTTCTCCGGCGCGCACGTCGAAATCAACGTGATCGTTGGCCAGCACGCCAGGGAAGCGTTTGACAATGCCGCGCATTTCCATGTGGTTGATGCGCGGGTGTCCGGAGGGGAGCAGGGGGTTGTCTGGCATGATTGGATGTCCGGCGGGAAAGGTGGGGTTCATTCGTTGAGATGTTTTTCCAAAACCTTCTTGACGTAATCCGGTAGCGGTAAGCGATTGGCCTGCGCCTCTCTCTTGAGCCGTTCATAGGTCTGGGCTTCGTTTTCATCCCAGATAATGTCCAGCCGTCTTATCTCCCTGAGCGCAATGTGCATGTAGTCCTTCGGATTAGCCCAATAACAAGTCAGGCATACAGAGGCCAGTTTCTCGTTTTGCCAATTTCCACAATGCTCACATGACCAGGACTTGGCCCGATTACACGAACCACAAAGCAGCATAAAATCATCTACACGCCATTCGCTATCTTCGTCACCTGCTATTTCATAAGGGATGCAATGGTCAATCTGCAAATATCTCGCTTGAAAAGTCCCAGAACAAATTGCGCATTTTCCTTCGCTCGCCGCGTACAGCTCGCTCTTCAATGTTTTTGGAAAGGTTTTTCTTCCCTGCAATCTATCTTTACGTATCTTGCTCAAGTCGCCAAATCGATATGCGGCAATGGAGCGTCCATCTGATGACTTCACCCGATACGTTTCAAGAGGAATCCCGGCCTCGCGCACGTCTCTGGCGGCCCGTGGGGGGTGGGAATATCCGTAAACCTTCTCCAATTCTTCTGTGGTGATATAGCCATGTTCCAGGATGTGTTGAATGACTATCCGGGCACGTTTGTTCTTGATCGATTTCAGAATTTGCTTGATGGTCTCGTCAGTACGAGGCTGTGATGACATACTGGTTTTCTATACCTCGAACAATGCCAATTGTCGCGAAGAAGGACGAGATTGTCGCTCGACGATTGTATCGATCTCCGCGCCCAAACGCTCCACTAACGCTTTCGAGAGATAAAGGGCCTCATAGGTGATCGCTTTGCGCCCCAGTAATGTGGCCTGCGTTGAAGGTCCGGCCTTTACCTCGATCCGCCGCATCTGTAATTCCAACGGCAACTCCCTGCCGTAGGTTTTCGTTCCGGTGCGGCCATCATAGCTCAGGATAAATGGTATCTCCTGGCTGGTGAGATGTGCGAGGAACTGCATGAATTCGTCGAAATCTATCCGTTGGTAATATCGATGGTCGCTATTTCCTGAAACGCCTTGATATGGAGGGTCCATGTACACCAACGTTTTTTGCCCCACCCAATCCAATGTTTTTTTATAGTCTTGCGCAGTTATCGTAACCCGGCCCCGCAAAAGGCCCGATACTGCACGAATATCTTCGCTCATGCGCGTGGGGTGTCGTCCTAACCTGCGATTATCGGGGCTTTGATTGAACTCCCCTTTGGGGTTGTACCGCACGGATGCTTTCACACATCGAGCCAAGAGGTACAACAAGTGTTCGGGCTTGTGCGTTCGGTTGAATTCATTTCTCACGCTATCGTAATACTGCCGGGGATTGCGTTGTTGCTCTTGCCACAAATGGGCGTATTTTTGCGATAAGTCGAGCGGGCTATGGATGATGGCATCCCACAGCGCCATTAACGGGGCGTTCAAATCGTTGATGTGAAAATGGGATGCCTTGCCAGCAAGCGCGGCGGCAATGGTGATGGCAGCAGAACCAGCAAACGGCTCGATCAGCACGTCGATGTCCGGCGGAAAATATGCCAAAATATGTTTTGCGATCTTTCGCTTGCTTCCTTGATAGGGAATAGGGTGAGGTGCATTCATAAACACGAACCGCTCTTTGGTCTGGCTGCAATTATACTCCAACCACACCCGCTGTTAATCGAACAGCCGCCCCGGTGGAGAGCATCGGGGCGGCAACTTCTGACTTGCATGAGGATCACAGACGGCGTGTTTCGGCCTTCTGCTTTCCAGGGTGGTGCGGATCATCCGCCAACGTCGATGGTAATCGAGCCGTCGATGATGCCCTGGATGGTCTCCTCGGCCAGGGTTTTGACCTCCGCGGGGAGATCGAAATCGGGGTTGAACTCGATTAGCAGGCCGCCGTTGGACAGGGAGAGCGCGTAGGCCTCGCCGCCCAGCGTGCCCTGCTCGATCAGGTCGATCATCTGGTTGAGCGCCACACTCCAATCGTACACCTGGTTGGCGACCACAATGCTGGGGGCCAGGGAGGTCTGGTTGGCCTGGGTGCCGAACCACAGGATGCCGCGTTCTTCGGCCACGCCGATGGCGCCGACCACCATTTGCGCGGAGCCGGTCAACACGTCCGCGCCGGCGTCCGCGTGGGTTTGGGCCGCTTCGGAGGCCAGGGCTACGTCACTGAACGAGCCGATGTAGTTGACGTTCACCTGAATGTCCGGGTTGGTGGCCTTGGCGCCGGCGATGAAGCCGTCCACGTACAACTTGGCGTCCCCGACCTCGATGGGGCCGACCACGCCGATAGTGCCGCTCTTGGACAGGGCTGCGGCCATCACGCCGTTGACGTACCCGCCCTGCTGCGAGAGGGCCTCATAGGCGAACACGTTCGGAATGCCGAAGGTGTCCCCGGCGGTGCCCCAGGCAAAGCTGGTTTCCGGGAAGTCGGGTGCGATCTCTTGCAGCGGGGCGCCGTATTGCGAGCCGTGGGCGATGATCAGATCGTAGCCCTGCGAGGCGTAATCGCGAATGGCCGCGGCCGCGTCGTCCACCACGAACATGCCATCGGAGTACACGAACTCGAAGTTCTCCTCGCCGCGCTCTTGTTGAATTTTGACCAGCGCGTCGTACATGCTCTGGCTGAAGGCCAGATCGTTGATCGCGCTGGGCATGACCACCGCGACCCGGAAGGGGCCTTCCTCCCCGCCTCCGCCGAGGCCGCCTGTGCCGCAGGCTGCGAGCACCAGCCCCGCCAACAACAGCGTCAAGAAAATCGAAATGCGTTTCATCTTGCATCCTCCAATCAATGAGAGTTTTGCGGCAAAACCACCCCGCTCCGGGCTGGCTTGCCAGTGTGAAAGAAATTCATCCGCTGCGCTCGTAGGGCTTGGTGAGCGCAGCCGGTTGGCGCACACGTTGTGCAGAGATGACGAGTACCACGATGGTTAACACGTAGGGCATCATCACGGCCACATCCGAAGGGATCGGAATGCCCACTACCTGCACCCAGACCTGTAACGCGTTGACGAAACTGAAGATCAGCGAACCGGCCAGCACCCACACAGGCCGCCAGCCGCCAAAGTACACCAGCGCGATGGCGATGAACCCCAGGCCGTTGGTCAGATTTTGTTGGAACACGTTGAGCAGCGCGATGGACAGCGAGGCCCCGGCAATGCCGGAGAGCAGCCCGCCCAGCGTCACGGTGAAATAGCGCACCGCAGCCACACTCACCCCCAGCGTGTCGGCGGCTTCCGGGTTCTCGCCCACCGCGCGGATTTTGAGGCCCAGCGTGGTCTTGTTGATCACGAACCAGGACAGGGGCACCAGGGCGTACGCGGCGTACACCAGCACGTTGTGTTGGAACAGTATCTCGCCCAGCACCGGCAGATCGCTCAGCACCGGGATCGAAATCGCGGGGAAGCCGCTTACGGTCTCGACCGTGTTGACCAGTTTTTGGAACAACAGGTCGCTCATCCCCAGCCCGAACAGATACACGCCGATCCCGCTGATGCCCTGCTCCGCGTGCAGGGTGACGCTGATGAACGCCATTGCCAGCCCCATCAAAGCCCCCACCAGCATGGCCACCAGCAAGCCGAGCCACAAATTGCCGCTCAAGAAAACGATGTAAAACGCGGAAAACGCGCCCATCAGCATGATGCCGTCCACCCCCAGGTTGAGCACGCCGCTTCGCTGGCCGAAGGTCTCACCAATCGCGGCGTACAGGTAGGGGGTGGCCAGCCGGATGGCGGAGGAGAAGATACCGATCAGCACCGCGCTGCTGAACAAATCGCTAATCATTGGCGCCCTCCACAGGCAGTGCCTGACCGGCCCCTTCGGGTGGGGCCTGTTTTTCGCTCTGCTCCATCGCGGCGATAGCCCGTTTTCTGGCACGCCGCCGCCGCCAGATGTCGCTGCTGACCACGAACACCACCACCAGGCCGTTGAGCGCGGTGATCAGCGCGGCCGGCACCTGCGTCACCCGTTGGAGCTTGTTGGCCCCCACCAGCAACGCGCCGAACAGAAACGAGGCCGGAATCGTGCCCACGGGGTGCAACTGGCCGAACAGCGCGGCCACGATGCCGTTGAACCCCGCCGATCCGGTGAACCCCGCGGCGGTGCCGTCCGTGATCATGAAATGGTTGACGCCGTAGACCTGCACCGCGCCGGCCAGCCCGGCGAACGCGCCGCTCAGGAACAAAGACAGCACCATGTACCGCTCGACGTTGATACCCGCGTAGCGCGAGGCGTGCGGGTTCAGCCCCACCGCCCGGATGCGGTAGCCCACCGTGGTGCGCCACAGGAAGAAATACACCACGAACGCCAGCAGAATGGCGATCAGCGTGCCCAGGTGCAGGCGGGTGGGCACCAGCCGCGGCAGGTCGAACGCGGCCGACAGCCGGGGGGTTTGGGGGATGCGCGCCGCGCCTTTCTGCGCGGTGTCGATCAGCGGGCCGCGCAGCAGCAGGTTCATCCACTGCACCGCGATCACGTTCATCATAATAGTGCTCAAAATTTCGTTCACGTTGAAGCGCGCTTTGAGATACCCCGGAATGCCTCCCCAAACCGCGCCGGCCAGGAAACCCAGCAACAACGCCAGCGGAACGATCAGCCACCCGGAAGCGTTCGGAAACGCCAGCCCGAGGGCGATGGACGCCAGCGCGCCCATGATCATCTGGCCTTCCCCGCCGATGTTGATCACCCCGCTGCGGAAGGCGATGCAAATCCCCAACCCGACCAGCAAGAGCGGCGTGGCCTTCACCGCGGTGTCGGCAATCGCGTTCAGGCTGCCAAACGCGCCCTCCAGCAGCGCGGCATAGCCCACCAACGGGTTGGCCCCCAGCAAGAGCAGCATGACCGCGCCAATCGCCAGCGCCGCCAGGGTGGCGATCAGGGGCAGCAACGCGTCGAAGAGTGCGCCAAGACGAATCCGCATGATGTTTTCGCTACACGCCCAACACCTGACTCATCCCCAGGCCTGTACCAATCGCAACCGCAACACCCGGTCGTCGTAGTAGCTGTGCCCGAAAGCCAGGGGGCGGTTGTCGGAATCGTAAAAGAACGTGCGTAACACCAGCAACGGGTTGCCGGGTTCGCCCTCCAGAAAACGCGCTGCATCCTCATCCAAAAGCCCAGAACGAACATCGGTAATCACATAAGCGATTTTTCGCCGGCAGTAGCGCATCAGAAATTCCCGAATCTGAAGCCGGGTGTCCAAACGCGCTGGATCAGTGTGGATGAAGCCAGCGGGCACAACGTTGGTAGCCAGAATCACGGGACGGCCATCCGCGCGGAACAACCGTTTCAACACCAGCACTTCTTCGCCCGCTTCCAGGGAGAGCATTTCGGCTTCCTCGGAAGTGGCCGGACGCTTTTCGGTTTGCTGTGGTTGTATTGTGCTTTGGTGGCCGCTGCTTTCGATCAACCGGCTGAACTCCCACAATCCCCCCGAATGCGTGTTCACCTCCTGGATGCGCCGGTTTAGATAGGTGCCGTCGCCCTGTTTGCGTAAAATCAGGCCCTCCGCGGCCAGCATCCCCAACACGTTGCGAATGGTAGCCCTGCTGACGCCAAATTCCAGCGACAACTCGCTCTCCGAGGGCAGACGGTCCCCCGGTACGTAGATGCCTTCCCGGATACGGGCGCGCAGAATGGCGTCAACTTGCTCGGAGATCGACGGGGGGCGGGTGACGAGCATCGTTCGTTTGCACTTTTGGGGACGGACCGTCAGCGAGTGGATAAACAGGGAAAAGCTGACAATCGTCTGACGAATTAACCCATTTTTAACATATAATAAGGAAACAGGCAAGCAAAACGCAACGGGCAGGAGCTCGCCATCAACGATTCGCGTGCAGAAGCGCATCTTTCGAGAGGAGTTGGATCATGAAATTCGTACTAAACGGCGTCCCCAAAGAATACCACGGCGATCCTGATCTGCCCCTGCTGACGTACTTGCGGGAGCAGGCGGGCATTCTCTCGCCCAAAGACGGCTGCGCGCCCCAGGCCGCCTGCGGCTGCTGCGCAGTAGACCTGAACGGCAAGGCGCGGCTGGCCTGCGTAATCCCGATGAAGAAGGTGGACGGCGGCGTGGTGACCACCATCGAGGGGCTGGGCGAATACCGCCAGCGGGTGTTCGCCAACGCGTTCGTGGAAAAGGGCGGGGTGCAGTGCGGCTTCTGCATCCCCGGCATCGTGATGCAGTCCAACGCGCTGATCAACCGCAACCCGGACCCGGACCGCGCCGCGGTCGAACAGGCCCTCACCCCGCACCTGTGCCGCTGCACCGGCTACAAGAAGATCGTCGAGGCGGTGCTATACGCCGCGCAGGCCATCCGCAACGAAGAGGAAATCCCGCCCCCCAACGGCGAGGCGCGCATCGGCGCGCGCACGCCCAAATACCAAGCGCAAAAACTGGTGCTCGGCCAGCACCACTACGTGGACGACATCCGCCTGCCGGGCCTGAAGCACGCCGCGCTCAAATTCAGCGACCACCCGCGCGCCCGCGTGCTGCGCATCGACACCCGCGCAGCAGAAGCCCTGCCGGGCGTGCTGCGTGTGTTCACCGCGCAGGACGTGCCCGGCGAACGCTACATCGGCCTGATCAGGCACGACTGGCCGCTGATGATCGCCGAAGGGGAGACCACGCACTACGTCGGAGACGTGCTGGCCGCGGTGGTGGCCGAGAGCGAGGCCATCGCGCGGCAGGCGGTCGAGCGGATCGAGGTGGAATACGAGGTGCTGGAACCGGTCACCGACCCGCACGCCGCGCTGCAACCCGGCGCGCCCAAAGTCCACCCCGAAGGTAATCTGCTCTCCCGCACTGTCACCCGCCGCGGCGATCTGGAGGCGGCTAAAGCGCAATCCGCCTACATCGCGCAGGGCGTGTACCAGACGCAGATGATCGAGCACGGCTTCATGGAGCCGGAGGCCGCCATTGCCTACCCCACCGACGAGGGGCTGGAGGTGCTCTCCCAGGGGCAGGGGGTGTACGACGACCGGGCGCAAATCTGCCGCCTGCTGGGGCTGCCTCCCGAACGGGTGCGCGTGGTGCTGGTGCCCAACGGCGGCGGCTTCGGCGGCAAGGAAGACCTGTCCGTGCAGGGCCACGCCGCGCTGATGGCGCACCTGCTGGGCCAGCCCGTCAAAGTCAGGCTGACGCGCGACGAATCCGTCCGTATGCACCCCAAACGCCACCCGATCTGGATGGATTACACCGTGGGCTGCGACGAAAACGGCAAATTGACCTTCGTGCAGGTCAAATTCGTGGGCGACACCGGCGCGTATGCCTCGGTGGGTATGAAGGTGCTGGAACGGGCTGCCGGGCACGCCACGGGCGCGTACTTCTTCCCGGTTACGGACGTGGAGGCCCTGGCGGTGTACACCAACAACATCCCCTGCGGCGCGATGCGCGGTTTTGGCGTCAACCAGGCCGTGTTCGGGTTGGAAAGTTGCATCGACGAGTTGTGCGAGCAGGGCGGGTTCGACCGCTGGCAGTTCCGCTACGACAACGCGCTGCAAGACGGCCACATGACCGCCACCGGCCAGGTGATCGAGGCCGGGGCAGGCGCGCGCGCCACCCTGTTGGCCGTCAAAGAGGCCTTCTACCAGGCCAAATACGCCGGGCTGGCCTGCGGCATCAAGAACACCGGCATCGGCAATGGTATGCCCGACGAATCCAGCGCGCGCATCACCATCGCCGCTCCCGATAAAGTGATCATCGACCACGGCTGGACCGAGATGGGGCAGGGGGTCAACACCATCGCGCTGCAAGTGCTGTGCAACGAGACCGGCCTGCCGCCGGAGATCGTCGAAGTGCGCGTGGACACCCGCGCGGAGCAAACCGCGGGCATGACCACGGCCTCGCGCGCCACCTCGCTGGTCGGTAACGCGCTGATCGAAGCCTGCAAAGCCTTGAAGAAAGACCTGCAAACCCACACTCTGGAAGAGCTGGTCGGCAAACAGTACCAGGGCAAATGGGTGGTGGACTGGACCACCAAGCCAGGCGCGATGGTCGAAAAGGTGTACACCCACTACTCGTACAGCTACGCCACCCAAGTGGTGATCCTGGACGATCACGGCAAGGTCGCCAAAGTGATCGCCGCGCACGACGCGGGCAAAGTGTTCAACCCCACCCTGTTCGAGGGCCAGATCGAAGGCTCGATCCACATGGGGTTGGGCTACGCGCTCACGGAGGAGCTGGTGCTGGAAAACGGCCACCCCAAGAGCACCCGGCTGCGCAAAATGGGCATCCTGCGCGCCAAAGAGATGCCCGAAATCGAGGTCATCCCGGTCGAAGTACCCGACCCCTACGGGCCCTACGGCGCCAAGGGCGTGGGCGAGATCGGGCTGGTGCCCACCGCGGCCGCGGTCGCCAACGCGCTCTACCAGTTCGACCGCGTGCGGCGGCACAAATTGCCAATGCGGGGATGAGATGGAACGAATGAGACGAATCAAAATGGTATACTGGGCAGGAATCGAGAACACGCGTTTTGTTTCGAGGAGCTAAAAATGGACACGCATAATTTCGTCCTTGCAATCAAAAAAGACTTGCAAGCGGCCTATCCAACACTGGTAAAAGAATACGGAGTCAAAAGACTCGGTTTATTCGGTTCTTACGCCAAAGGAAGCGCAATCGAGGGTCGTAGTGACGTAGACATCGTCGTAGAATTTTCCCGTCCTATCGGCTTCCGGTTCATCGAGTTTGCAGAGCATCTGGAAGAGTTGCTCGGTACGAAAGTGGATATTTTGACTCCAGAAGCCATCAAAGGCATTCGTGTCCCCCGCGTGGCAAGAGACATCGAGGAATCCATCATTTATGTCTGAAAGATAGGACTTACGCAGTTGGTGAACTCAAGGACAGGATTTGTGTCATTATGAACACCTGCGTAAGTTCTGTCCGAATGACACACAACCTTTGTCATTCTGAGGGAGCGCAGCGACCGAAGAATCCCCCCCACCGTCGCCGAGATTCTTCGCGCCCTTCGCGTCTTCGCGTTACATTCCTCTCATGCCCTCCAGCCATTCCAGCTTCCCGCTCCAAAACCTGCCCTACGGCGTGTTCAGCCCGCGAGCGGGGGGTGCGCCGCGGGTGGGAGTGCGCATCCACGATTGGGTGCTCGATTTGAGCGTGGTGCAGGCGCGCGGCTTTTTCGATGACCACCTGCCGGAGGGTGTGTTTGCCCAACCTGCGCTCAACGCGTTCATGGCCCTGGGACGCCCGGCCTGGCGCGCGGCGCGCGGCGTGATCACCCGTTTGCTGGAGGCCGGTATCCCCAGGTTACGCGACGGCGCGCTGATCCCCATCGACGATGTTCGGATGCACCTGCCGGCCCAGATCGGCGATTTCACCGACTTCTACGCCTCGCGGCAGCACGCGGCCAATGTGGGCCGCATGTTCCGCGGCGCGGACAACGCGCTGCTGCCCAACTGGATGCACCTGCCGGTCGCGTACCACGCCCGCGCCAGCTCGGTGATCCCGGCCGGGGTGGACGTGCGCCGCCCGCGCGGGCAAACCCTGCCGGACGGGGCCCCGCCCCCGGTGTTCGGCCCCAGCCGCCAACTGGATTTCGAGCTGGAGTTGGGTGTCTTCATCGGTCCCGGCAACCCGTTGGGGCAGCCCATCCCGATTCACAAGGCACACGAACACATCTTCGGCCTGGTGTTGCTCAACGACTGGAGCGCGCGCGACATCCAGAAATGGGAATACCGGCCCCTTGGCCCGTTCAACGCCAAGAATTTCGCCACCTCCATCTCCCCCTGGGTGGTGACATTGGACGCACTCGAACCGTTTCGGGTTCCCGCTCCCCCGCAATCACCGGCCCCGCTCCCTTACCTGCAACACCCGGACGACTGGCGACTCGACATCCATCTGGAAGTCCGCCTGCAAAGCGAAGGCATGGCCGCGCCGGCAGTCATCTGCCGCACCAACGCCCGCCATCTGTACTGGACCGCCGCGCAGATGATCGCGCACCACACCATCACCGGCTGCAACCTGCGGCCCGGCGACCTGCTGGGCACGGGCACGATCAGCGGCCCCACCCCGGACTCCTACGGCTCGCTGCTCGAGCTGGCCTGGCGCGGGGAAAAGCCGCTCCAACTGCCCAACGGCGAAACCCGCATCTTCTTGCACGACGGCGACCGTGTCACCCTGACCGGCTGGTGCCAGGGCGAGGGTTACCGCGTGGGGTTTGGGGAAGTGAGCGCGAAAGTTCTGCCCCCGTGGGGCGGGTAGTGGTGGTTCAGTGTTCAGGATTCAGTATTCAGTATTCAGTGTTCAGTATTCAGTGTTCAGTGTTCAGTGTTCAGTGTTCAGTGTCCCCCCGCACCCCGCACACCGCACGTCACACCCCGCACCCCGCACATCGCACATCGCACGTCACACCCAGGAACGCTGAAGCGCTGAGGAGGCTGAGGGCACTGGACGTTGCACCCCGCACATCGCACATCGCACGTCACACCCAGGAACGCTGAAGCGCTGAGGAGGCTGAGGGCACTGGACGTCGCACCCCGCACATCGCACACCGCCACCGCACCCCGCACATCGCACGCCGCACCCCGCACACATACCCCATGACACGCTTCGATCTCGGACAAGGCCCCCCGCTGCACTTCGCCCACGCCAACGGTTTCCCGCCCCAGGCCTACCGCGGCCTGCTCGAACGGCTGGCCGCGCGTTTTCACGTGCGCGCCTGCGAGATGCGCCCCCTGTGGGAGAACAGTGACCCGTTCGAGGTGCGGGACTGGTCGATCCTGGCCGCGGACCTGATCGGGTTCGTGGAGCAGCACGTCCGGGATGCAGGGGGCGCGGCGGTGGTTGGGGTGGGGCACTCGTTGGGGGGCACGCTCACCCTGATGGCCGCGTTAGACCGCCCGGACCTGTTCCGCAGGCTGGTATTGATCGACCCGCCTTTCTTCCCGCCCTGGCTCAGCCTGGTGTGGCGCGGGGTGTTCCGCCTGGGGCTGGCCTATCGCGTGCTGCCCCTCGTGCCCGCCGCGCTGAACCGGCGCCGCACCTTCGCCAGCCAGCAGGCCATGTTCGACCACTACCGCAAGAAGGCCATCTTCCGCCAGATCGCCGACCCCCAGCTATGGGACTACGTACGTTCGTTGTCGAAGCCCGAACAAAACGGCCGCGTCACCCTGCGCTATCCCCCGGAATGGGAGGCGCGCATCTACGCCACCAGCCTGATCCGCGACCGCCTCACCTGGCGTAAGCTGCCGGGACTGCAACTGCCCACCCTGATCATCCGCCCCGAACACACCCGCAAAATCTTCGCCAAGACCGACGCGCTGCTGCGCCGCCAGTTCCCCCACATCCGCATCCACACCGTGCCGGATAGCACCCACATGCTGCCGCTGGAAAGGCCGAAGGAGGTGGCCAGGATGGTCGAGGGGAGAATGGCGAATGGGGGGTGAGGAAATGGTATACTCCAAAGTCGGAATGCCACGCGCCCCTCTTGTCATTCTGAGGGAGCGCAGCGACCGAAGAATCTCCGGAGCGCAGCGACCGAAGAATCTCCGGAGCGCAGCGACCGAAGAATCTCCGGAGCGCAGCGACCGCCGG
>JALUWE010000221.1 GCA_027019845.1 Anaerolineales bacterium
TGTGGGGTGGTTGCGTGTGTGGAAACCCGCCCTGGTGGTCGTAGAAGCCACGGGGGGATACGAGCAGCCCCTGGTTTGGCGATTGTTGGAGGCGGGATGGCGTATGGCGATGGCCAAGCGGCAGAAAGCGAGGCCGTCGCCGTATCTTTGGCGATCGAAAGCGCGTTCGGCGTGTCTTGTTCGCCTCTTGACAAATAACACAGTTACTGCAAGCACCCGAAAGGGAGCGCCTGCCCTGAGCCATGCACTGATCCGCAGGCGAAGTGACTGCCAAAGGGAAGCAATCCCCTACATCGTGGAGGAGATTGCTTCCCCCACGCTACGCTCGGGGCAGGCGGCGGGCACAGTTTACACTGAACAAAGTGAAGTGCCCGCCTCACAACGACGTCACAGGATGAACTGCGTAAGTCCTATCAAAATGCAACCTCCAATTCACAATTAACCGTTCACAATTCACCATTCACAATTCCTATACCCAATACCCGAACTCCGGAAGGAAACCCCCATGCCCAAAATCTACGCCGTATCCGATGGCTCTGGCACCACCGCCGACACAGTCGCTCGCGCGGCGCTGGCACAATTCGACACCCAAATCGAGGTGCAGAAATACCCGCGGATTCGCAGTCTCGAAAAGATCCGCGAGCTGGTCGCGCAGGCGGCCAAAGAACAGGCCATTGTGGTGCATACGTTTGCCTCGTCAGAACTACGCAGCGAAATGTACAGTGCCGGGCGTGCTAACCATGTGCCCACTATTGACCTGCTTGGCCCGCTGCTGGTTCGGCTTTCCGAAACCCTGTCGGCCCAGCCGCGCGCCCAGCCGGGGGTCTTCAAACCATTTGAAACCGGCTACCTGCAACGCATCGACGCGCTGGATTTTGCCGTGCGCCACGATGACGGCCTCCGGAGAGACGAGATCGATCAGGCCGAAATCGTGTTGGTGGGCGTTTCGCGCACCGCCAAAACCCCAATCAGCATTTATCTGGCCTACCGCGGCTGGCTGGTCGCCAACCTGCCCATCGTGGTCGGGCTTGAGCCGCCTAAAAAACTGTTCGAGCTGCCCAAAAATCGCGTCATCGGGCTGTCCATCTCGCTCGAAAGATTGACCCAACTGCGCCGTTTCGGGGAGGAACACCCCGGTATCTCGCCCATTTTTTACGGCGATCCCGAATATATGCGCAAAGAGGTGGCCTACGCGCAGGAGATTTTCGAGCGCGGTGGTTGGCCGCTGGTAGATATGTCTCACAAATCGGTCGAAGAGGCCGCCGCAGAGATTCTCACGCTGGTCAGCGTACCTGAAACACAGATGGACGCATAGCTCTCGTTTGAGGAACCCATCCGAATGCCCAAAGATATTCTCGCTTTGCTGATAGAAGATGATCTGTACGCTCGTGATTTGATGTCCATGCTGCTGACACGTGACTGGCGCACCCGCGTGGCCGGGGAGGCAGGCTCCGAGAGCGATGTAGAACACATTTTGAACCGCCCATTCAACCGGATTCAGGCTATCATTCTGGACACCGAGGTGCCCGGCGACCCCGAGTGGCCCTTCCGGGTGGCTACCTATGCCAATCGGCTTGACCCGCGTCCGGCCATTTTGTGTACCGCCACCAAACCCGACGAAAACACCCTTTCCAGAGTGGTAGAGGGTGGTTTTGGCGGCTACGTACTCAAACGGGAAGTAGGCTATACACTGGCTGCCGCGCTGGCGGAAATGGTCAAAAAAGAGCGCTGGATCATCACGCCGGAGGTCTACCGGCTGGCGCTGCGCATGCGCATCCGCTTACCGCCCAACACGGTTGTGCTCGACGGTTCCAAACCCGTGGCCAACCTGACGGCGCGCGAAGCCGAAATCGCCCGGCTGGCCATTCTCTTCAACCACCACCACCGCGACCTTTCGGACGAGTTGCTCATCCGCGCCGATCAGGTCTCCAAACACGTCAGCAATGTGTACTCCAAATTAGGGTTGGATGCCATTCTATCGGGCACGCTCAGCCCCGATACCTTCATTCAAGACGAAACGGTGCTAAAGCATTTCGAACGCATCCTGGCGCGGGTAGCCGCCTCAGGTTCCCGGCGGAAAACCACCGACATGGCAACCCTGGCATTTCATCTGCTGACGGTGCCTGAGATCAGAGAAGTTTTGTAATATCGAGAAACGTAAAGCGTAATTACCCAATTACCCAATTACCCAATTACCCAATTACCCAATTACCCCTACCAACAAAAAACCTTCGCGCCTTTGCGCCTCTGCGTTTTGATTCAACGCCAGGCCGCAGCACCGCAAAGAACCTTGCAACCCCTTGCGCCTTGCTTTCCTTCTCTTGTTCATCGTCACCCGGAAAAAATTAATCGCTCGTCTCATCATCACGGTATTCATTCGGCAAAGAACCTTTCCGAACGA
The DNA here is from genome assembly GCA_027019845.1 of Anaerolineales bacterium. GTDB lineage: Bacteria > Chloroflexota > Anaerolineae > Anaerolineales > JABWBV01 > JALUWE01. The sequence goes on from JALUWE010000221.1 coordinate 2,402, forward strand.
ACCAACCCAGCCTCAATGTCTCAGAAATCAGGTAGAGGTCCACAGCCACTAACAAAAAAGCTATTGCGATTTTAGCTACTATGAAGGAAACTTGGCCGGTGTCGAAGAAAGAAAGGACAAGCCCACCGGGCAGGGAGAGGCTGGTTACCGATTCGCCATCCGGCTTTCCAAAGAACAGCCAATAATGAAAGGGAATGGCGAGAAAGAAAATTCCCAGGTTGAACAACAAGTGATCCGATAGCCTGCGCTCGCTGACAAGAAGCGCTCCTGCGTTGCCAATGAAATACAGGCCTACCGCTGCAAACGGCAAACTCCCAATGACGACGATGAAGGGCGGCGCGTTGCCAAAGAAGCCCTCACGCGGCAGAATGTTCAACAACGCCAGGAGAGGCAGCAACCCGACACCCAGAAAGAGCACTCCGCAGCCACAACTGACTACAGAAGCCAACGTCTTGTTTTCCGGCGGTGGTGGGGCATCTCTGTTTGATTGCATAGATTTGGTGATACGCATAGTGCAAATTCTGTGAAGCGGAAACCTTTTTTAACGTGGCTCTACATCTTGTTGATTTGATCTCTTCATCCAACGTTGGCATAACCGCCCGCCGTGTTTGCAGTCTCACCACTGTTTCAGTACGGCCACAATTGGCAAATTTCGCGCCGCTTACCCACCGCCAAAGGCAGGGTGGGTGCAGCCGGGGTCAGGTACGCTTTACCTGACAATGCCATTATTGTCAACGCTGATACTGCTGTAACCGTACTTCTGCATTACGGCGAATATCCATATAAAACAGATTGATATCTGATTCGTGATAATCTTTCCCATCATGCGCAAAGCCTTCCGGAGCCGGTTCGATGTTTAGCAGTCCGTTTTCGCATTGAGCGCTGATCAGGTACGGCAATACTCTATCAAACGTATCCGGTACACCGCCTAGATGATAGCCCGCTGACACCGCTTGTTCATCCATCCGCCAACTCAGCGGGTTCACACAGACCGGGTCCCCCTGAACATCTCCGGTCATCAAGTCCGACCGGCCTCCTCGCGCCACAGTGCCCCAGGACACAAAACAGTTGGTTTGGGTAGCTGTTGTGCACGGCGAAAGATCATCAAACGTGCGCGTGCCAACCCGCTCACCAATAATGTAAGCCACAACCAAAATCCGCTCCAGGCGCAACTTCTCGTAATTTTCCTGGAGAAGACGGACGGCTATCTGACTTCCCTGGCTATGGGCCAGGATGAACAATGGCCTTCCTTGATTGTAATTCTCCATGTAATACAGAAAAGCGGCCTCAACATCGGAATAAGCCCTGTCAAACGCTTCTTGCCTGGCTTTCTCGGTATCAAGATAAGCCCACACACTGGCCTGTCGGTAGTAGGGGGTATAGATTTTGCCAACGTTGTTCAAACTACTTGCCTGAGAAGGCAACAAAAGATTTGCCACATCTTCCCGGTAGTCTTCGTCATCGATAGGCGCGTTGTTCGAAAAGAACGAAGCGTAAACAGTAGGATAGATGTAAAAAACATCCGCTTCGGCGGTGGCCTGGCCGTTTTGCAAGTCGGATGTGGGAACTCGCATGGAATTGTTATAGACATTCGGCAAAGAAGCCCAATTTTTCGCCTGGGCATAATCGACCGACCGTTCCTGTGAGTCACCACCCGCACAGGATGATAACAGCCAATAGACAAGTATCGTAACAGCAATTATTCCTCTATATTTCATCACTCAGCCCTCTTAGGGCTTATGTCATTCTGAGCGACCAGCTGTTATTTATCTCATTCTGAGCGATAGCAAGGAATCTCAACGATGATGAAGGCGATGGAAGTGGATGACGGAGGACGGATGACCGGGGACGGCGCGTGGTTATTGGTGGTCGGGGCGACCGGCCGGTCGCCCCGACGGTCGTTGCGCGCCGGATTCTTCGGTCGCTGCGCGCCGGATTCTTCGGTCGTTGCGCGCCGGATTCTTCGGTCGCTGCGCGCCGGATTCTTCGGTCGCTGCGCGCCGGATTCTTCGGTCGCTGCGCGCCGGATTCTTCGGTCGCTGCGCTCCCTCAGAAAGATAGAGTGTGTGTCTCATTCTAACAGAATTTACGCAGATGCTCGTGTGGACGGGTAGGGAACGGCAATGCCGTCGCCTACCCGCAGAGATGACCTGAACACTGAATACTGAGTTCCCAGCGCCTTCAGCGTTCTCAGCGTTCCAGAATTGCTGAAGCGTGACTTACGGGATGTTGAGAGGAGGGGCTAAATTTGATATGATTGAAGTTACCCCTTTCAACCTTTTCCACTTCTCTTCAGGAGGAACAAGGATGTTAACCATTAGCGCAATCAAAGCTGACGTGGGCAGTATCGGCGGGCACACCCGCCCTTCCATCCAGATGATGGATGTGGCCCGAGAACGCCTCCAGCAGGCGTTCGAAGATGGTTTGGTGACCGGATTCGACGTCACCCATACCGGAGATGACTTGTGTCTTCTGATGGTGCACCGGCTAGGAGAGGCCGCGCCGGAAATCCACAACCTGGCCTGGGAGGTCTTCGAGGCGGCAACCGATGTGGCGCGCGCCCAGGGCCTGTATGGCGCAGGCCAGGACCTGCTCAAGGACGCTCCATCGGGCAATGTGCGCGGGGCAGGGCCGGGCGCGGCGGAAATCGCCTTCGACGAAACCGCCAGCGAACGGCCGGCAGAGCCGTTCTTGGTCTTCACCGCGGACAAGTGCGGCCCGGGCGCGTTCAACTTCCCGCTTTGGGCGGTGTTCACCAGCCCAATGTATTGCGCCGGTCTTCTCTTGCCAAAGATGAAGGCCGGTTTTCGTTTCACCATCATCGACATGGAACACGCTGGCGGCGACCGGGTGATCGAGCTGGAGACCCCCGAACGGCACCTCGACCTGGCCATCCTGCTGCGAGACGAGAACCGTTTTGGAATCCAGGCCATTCATTCGCGCAAATACCCCCATCAAAAAGTGGTCGCCGTCTCCACCGACCGGTTGCACACCATCGCCGGTGAGTACAAAGGCAAGGACGATCCGGTCGCCATTGTGCGCTCCCAGGGAATTTTCCCCGCACCGGAGGAAATCGTCAGCCCCTACATGGTCGCCCACTACGTGGCCGGAGACGCCCGCGGCAGCCACCACATGCCGATCATGCCGGTGGCGATCAACACCCCGGTGGCAGGTGCTTATTGCCTGCCCCTCGTGGCTTGCATGGCCTATTCCGTCACCAAAGAGGGTGTACTATCCGAAGGGGTGGATATGTTCGGCAACGTTGCCTGGGACGCCACCCGGCTGAAAGCGCAGCGCAAAGCCGAGGACATCCGCCAGCAAGGGTTTGTAGGACCAGCTATGCTGCCCATTCAGGAGCTCGAATACAGTGCGTTCCGCCACTCCCTCGAAAGCCTGGAAGCCGAATTCGAGTTGCGCGAAACAGTGGCAAGCCCCAATGGACAGGGGCAGAATTAGGCCAGGACCTCACCCGGACCTCACAGGTCTCGAAGACCTGTGAGGTCTTTTTTGACAGATCACGCTTTGGGTGCCACTTTTTCCAAAAAAACTTCCAAAATTTGGGGGTCGAAGTGTTTGCCGGATTGCTCACGCATATAGGCAAGAATCTTTTCCCGCGGCCAGGCATCCCGATAGGGACGAACGGAACTCAACGCATCCCAAACATCCACAACAGCAAAAATGCGGGCTGACTTTGGAATGTGTTCGCCTTTCAAACCCCGCGGATAGCCGCTACCGTCCCACTTCTCATGGTGGCAATAGGGGATATCCAACGCGGGGCGCAAAAATTTTATCGAGGACAGCATCTGATAGGCGTACAACGGATGTTTGCGCATGATCTCCCACTCTTCTGCGCTGAGGGGGCCAGGTTTGTGCAAAATCCTGTCCGGAACCCCCATTTTGCCAATATCGTGCAGCAACGCCCCGCGGCGTAAGTGCATCAATGCCTGACCGGTGAAACCAAGCTCGCGTGCCAGTTTGATACTCATTTCTGTAACCCGCTGGCTGTGTCCCTCTGTCTCTTGGTCCCGCAAGTCCAAAACTCTCGCCCAGGCTTCGATGGTCTCATCATACGCCAGGGTCAGCTCGATATTCGAGCGTTGCAACCCCTCGAAGAGCAAAGCGTTCTCAATCGCAATGGCCGCTTGCCCCGCCAGGGAATGTAAAAACTCCATCCACTCGACATCGGGGTAAAAAGGCGAACGGTGGAAGATTTCCAGCACACCTTTTATCTGCCCCTTGGCTATCAACGGAATCCCAAAATAGGCCTTGAAATTTTCAACGGACATTAACTTGATGCGCCCAAACTCGGAGGCCGCGTTGATGTCCGGGATGCTCAACATTCGGCGCTCGAGGGCGGCCCGTCCCGCGTATCCCTCTCCTAACGGCACGACAGATTCCTGGATACGGGGAGTATGAAAACCGCGGCCAGTCTTGTATTCCAATGTTTGTGTATGGGGATTGAGCAACAGAATAGCAGAGGCATCTACCTCCAACTGCGCGGTTACCTGGTCGAGCAAAACGTTCAACGTAACACCCAGATCGATATTTGCGCTGATGGCGATGTCGATATTGCGCAACGCGTCCAGTCGCCGCAGCCGCTTTTCGGTTTGTTGATATAGGCGGGCGTGTTCCAATGTCAATGCCGCACGCTCGGCAAAAATAGACATCAGGCGTTCATCGTCTGGATCAAAAGCCGCTGGCGAGGCGCATTGAACGTCTATGGCGCCGATCACCTGGTCTCCCACCATCAGCGGAATCACCATCTCAGAGCGGGCATCCTTCCAGTCAGGCACATAGTGCGTCTCTTTGAGCACATCGGGCACGTTGATGATCTTGCCGAGGCGCATCGCCTGAGGCACCAACCCCTCCCCATCCAGCGTCACTTTTCCTCGGCTGGCCTCTTCAGGGTAGGAATAGGCGCCAGATGCGGCTATCCGCTCAATCTCGTTGGTGCCCTCTTTCAAAAGAAACAGACTGCAACTGGACTCTCCAAGCTCAGATCGGACGATTTCAACGATATTTTGGGCAAGTTTTTGGATGTCCACGGTCGAGCCGGTGATCAAAGACACCGAGGAGCGATAAAGACGAGCCAGTTCCTCATTGCTTCTACTCAATTCGATCAACTTTTCTTCGAGTTTTTCACGCAAGGCCAGGCGGTGGAAAGCATTGGCAGCCATGTTGGCGATGGTGGTCAACAAATGAACTGCATTGTTGTCTATGGCTCTCGAACGGCCAATCCACAAAGCCCCGATGGTCTCATCTCCCACGGAAAGGGGTACACATGCGGTTGCCGGTATGTCTTTCACCAATTCGGGAAACAGCACCGGCGAATTTTGACGAACATCATCGCGAATAAAAGGTTCTCCCGTCTGGATCACGTAGCCGCCGATTCCGATGCCCGGGGGTTGGCGCTCGCCGGTGCGCTCGGCCCAGACACCACAACCGAGCTCGAGCACGGTTTCGCCTGTATTAGGGTCACGCAATGCCAGACCAGCGTCCCCGGTGTCCAGTAAGGCCATAGTGTGTTCGAGAATAATCGGCACTATCTCGGCGCGCGTGGAGGCAGCCCGCATGGATTCGGAAAGCACCAACAGCGCTTCGCGCTCTTCGGCCTGCTTACGCACATGTTCCAGCAGCCGCATTTTGGCAATGGCCATGGAGAGCTGTGCCGCGGCCTGCTGCGCGCGCTCGATCTCATCCTCCGTGAATCGATGAGGCGTGTCAAAAGCGATCAATGCTGCGCCAAGTTTTTTGCCATCTGCTATGAGTGGCAGCCCGAGGATCGACCGGCTTGGAAACTTGTCCGCCACGCGCCGGCTGATATACGGCGAATTGAACACATCTTCCACCGCCAGCGGATGGCCGGCCCGCAGCACGGCTTCCGTGAGCGTAACTTCCCCGGGCTCCACTCGCAAGTTCGCATAGTTTTCCCTCTGCGGCCCTGAGGCTGCTTTGGGTATCACCCGATTGTTTACCTCATCCCACTCGACAATGTAGCAGGCATCTGCCTCGAGGATCTTTCCCATCTGATCGGCCAGCGTGCGCAGCATGGTGTCCAGGTCCTGGGAGGCGAGCACCGTGGCCGTGATCCGGTTGAGCAATTCGAGATAACGGGCGTAGCCACTGGTGGCCTCGAACAGGCGGGCGTTTTCGATAGCCACCGAGGCTTGCTCCGCGAAGGCGGTGATCAGCTCCAGATCATGGGGGTTGAACGGGTTTTCTTCGCCCAGACGGCTAACCGTCATCACCCCGATCACACGGCCACGCGCCTTCAAGGGGGCCAGAGCCAGCGACTCAGGCTCCACAGGTGTGCCAGGAACCTGAATGCCGCGTTCATCGCCCAATGTCTGGTGGACGATCTCCGCCTCCCCCGTCAGAGCAACATGCCCTGAAATTCCTTCCCCCAGTTTCAGGGGCAGGTGCATGACCTCTTCCGCGTGATCATGGAACGCGACCACACAGCGCAGAGTTTCCCCATCCGGTTCGATCAGGTGGATGCGGCTGCCATCCGCCGCGAACAAGGATTTGGCCTGTTCTGCAATCGTCTCCAGAACGGCCTCGATTTCCAGGGTGGACATGGCTCGGGTAGTGGTGAGCAAAGCCGCGGTTTCTTCGGCTCTGCGCCGCGTTTCGCGAAACAATCGGGCATTTTGGAGCGCAAAAGCGACCTGATCGGCAAAAGCCAGCAGGCGTTCTGCATGTACCCGGTTGAAAAACGCTGGCTGGCTGCTGTTCAAATTGAGAAAACCCAACACCTCTTGCTGGGTGGCAATCGGCGCGCCCACATAAGACCGGACCCTCGAGCGCAAGTGAATCCAGCGAGGGTCATCTTTGGTGTCCTCAATCCAGATTGGCTGCCGGGTCTCCGCCATTTCTTTGAGCGTTTCCAACTCCTCCAGGTCAAATTCCACCGATTCAATCCAGGTTTCCAGATCGAAGGCCTCATAACCCCGTTGGCGAACGACGCGCGTCTTCTGGTCTTCCAGCAACATGATAGTCGCGGTTTCGTAAGGCACCACACTGTCGACATTCTGCAAAATGCGGTCCAGCACCTGCTCGAAATCTAACGTGCTGTTGAGGGCATGAGCAGTGTCTCGCAAGGCTTCGGCTAACTTTCGCTGTTCCCGCTCCGATACCAGCAATCGCTCCCGCTCGCTCTCGATGCGGTGACGAGTAATCGCCTCTGAGAGCACATTGGCAATAGCCTGCAAGAAGTTCATGTCGTCCTTGGCAAAACTCCGCGGCCGCTTGCTGTGAACGCCTAACACCCCATAGGGCTGCTCCCCCCCACGGATGATAACGCTTATGCCGCTAACAACGCCATGATCAACCAGCAATTGCGGGGCTTTGAAACGCGTCTCTGTCTCAAAATCCTCGACAATCACGGGAGCATCCACAACCAGGGTATATCCCGCTTGCGAGTCATACGCTGCACTCACCAGCGCGTTCCCGACGACGCCTTTCTGCCACCCCACCCCCGCCACCACACGAAGCGCGTTACCATCCGGCAACAACTCCAAAATCTTACAATACTCAACATTCAGGGTAACGGCCACCAAAAAAGCAACCTGTTGCATCAGAGCGGATAAATCCTTCGTGGCCAACGCCTGCTGGCCCAGCCCAGCTACCACCGCCTGCTGCCGGATGCGCGCTTCCACTTCGGCTTCGATACGTTTGCGCGGGGTGATGTCCTGCACACTCACCAGCACTCTATCGAATTTGTCATCCTCCCCAGGGAATGCAATGCTGACCAGAACGTTCAGCCGCTCGTTTTGCAATGTGCGGTTGACCGTTTCCCCCTCGAAAAACGTCTGCCCCTCGGCAATCGCTTGCAACACTTTTCTGAAATTTTCCGCGGTTTCGGGCAGCAGAACCTTTTCCAACGAATCCAACAACTCCTGTTTTGTCTTCGCTCCATACAACCGCACCCCGGCATCGTTCACGTCCAGGATGGTTGTACGTCGAATACATTCCTGTACGAACTCCGGGTGCGCTCTAAAATACCCGGCAAAATCGTTGACGCCCTGTGATTTCAGATCGTCGATGGCTTTCTTGGCCCAGGAAAAATCTTGTTCCCAAATGGAAATAGCCACGTTCTGAAATATTTTCCGGTAGCGTTCCTCGCTTTCGCTTACCGCCAATTCGGGTTTGCGAAACTCGCTGCGTACGCGCTGCCTTTCGATAGCGTAACGAATGCTGTGGGCCAGTCTATCGGTATCGATCTGGGACTTCACCAGACAGTCCTGCGCCCCGGCTTGCAAGGCTTCAAGGGAGGTCTCCCAATCGGCCTCGGCTGCCAGAACCACAACCGCGACGCCAGGATATTGTTCTTGAAGGGCACGAATCTTTTTCAGATCATCCCTCTGCACGTTTGTTAGACTCAACAAAAGCGACTGAATTCCCTCTTGATCCAGCTTGGCGACCACCTGTGACCAATCAGAAACCCACTGCGCATCACACTTTTCCCCCTCCGCAGACAGCATTGCCAGAATACGTCTGGCTTCATCAGGATTTTCTTCGAAAAGAAGCAGCATATTTTCTTCCAAAAGAAGATACCTTTCAGGGCTTCAACATACGTTGGCATCCATCCGGTATTATAAGCCCGAACTGCTCTCGAAACGGATATTACAGCCCACAGCCACGCACACCAGCAAAAAAATAATAACGCAAAACGCCGAAATGCCAGGCGCAAGAAAGTTTTTAGTACCCCTGCGCTTTAATGTTAACGCAGGAACACCCGCGTTTTATCTCAATTCAATTTCAAAATCTGGCAATCCGGTTGGCGTCTTGAACGTCATCCATCTACTTGCCACCCTGGCTGGCAGCTCGCCTGCGCCCGTTTCGCGAGAGAGGGTGACATCTCGCTTCAATTTATTGTACAATCAGGGCATGAGCATTCGATTAGGTATCGACATCGGCGGTTCTGGCATCAAGGGCGCGCCCGTGGACACCCAAACCGGTCAACTGTTGGCCGATCGTTTTCGCATCCCCACCCCGCCGGGCGCCAAGCCCAAACCTGTTGCCAAAGCAGTCGCCAAAATCTGCAAACATTTCCAGTGGGAGGGGCCGGTGGGTTGTGGATTCCCCGCGGTGGTGCGTCAGGGGACCACCTGGAGCGCGGCCAATGTCTCGAAAGCCTGGATCGGATTGGACGCGGCCGCGCTGTTCTCGAAAACGACCGGTCTTCCCACACGAGTGCTAAACGATGCGGACGCGGCCGGGATGGCCGAGATGCGTTTCGGCGCCGGAGCGGGCCAACAGGGGGTGGTTTTGATCATCACCATCGGCACCGGCTTGGGCACGGCGTTGTTCAACCATGGCGTTTTAGTGCCCAATACAGAACTCGGCCACATCGAGATCGAGGGAGAGGATGCAGAGCGAATAGCCAGCGACGCGGCCCGAAAGCGCGAAAATCTGTCGTGGAAAGCGTGGGCCGCCCGCTTCAACCGCTATCTGCAAACTCTGGAAAAATTATTCTCGCCCGATCTGTTCATATTGGGCGGCGGAGCGAGTAAAAAGGCAGACAAATTCCTGCACCGCCTCGAGGTGCGCGCCAGGGTCGTCCCAGCCCGGCTGCGCAACGAGGCCGGAATCGTGGGCGCCGCACTGGCCGCAGCAACAAGTACGAAAAGGATTTGCACATGAGCACGCTCGAAACACCCATCGAACAGATCGACGAGTCCCCAGATTTGAATGACCCCCGGCTGTACATCAATCGCGAAGTCAGCCTGCTCGACTTTCAATACCGTGTGCTCGAAGAAGCCCAGGACGAGAGCAACCCGCTGCTCGAACGCGTCAAATTCATGGCTATCATTGGCTCGAATCTGGACGAATTCTTCATGGTGCGCGTGGGGGGGCTGCGTATGCAGCAAGATGCCGGTGTGGTGGACTTTTCGATCGACGGCCTGACCCCGGCGGAACAACTGGCAATCATTCGCAAGAAAGCACAAAAATTGATGCAAAAAATGCGCCTCTATTGGCGCGAAACATTAATGCCCCAACTGATCAACGAGGGCATTCACGTCTTGAATTACGACCAACTCAACGACAAACAGCGCGACAATGTACAAGATTACTTCGACAATATCATCTTCCCGGTGCTCACTCCCCTGGCATTCGACCCGGGGCACCCTTTTCCGCACATCTCCAATCTAAGCCTCAACCTGGCCGTGCTGATCCGGGATGAGCAGGGAGACAAACGCTTTGCGCGCGTCAAAGTTCCTGCCACCCTCCCCCGCCTGGTGCCGCTCAAACGCTCT
>JALUWE010000222.1 GCA_027019845.1 Anaerolineales bacterium
TGGATGCTGGTGTTGACGGTGTGGGTCACGCCGAGCAGCAACACCCACCCCCCGGCCCGGGTGAGTTCCTGGATCGGGACCAGCGGATCGTCGAGCGTTTGAGCGGCTAAGATGTGGTCCACCCCCACCCCCGCGAAGGATAAAATCGGGTGGCCGGATCGTTTTGCGCGCGGGTGCCGGCGCAAGGTTTCAGCAACCACACCCATCAACTTATCCGCTGGCATGTCGGGGTGAAAAAACTCGGCCATTTGGTTCCGGTTTTCGCCCATGCCGTATTGGATGCCGTTGTCGGGCGGCCCGGTTTCCGGGATGATCATCGTTTTGTAGGTGAAGGTTGGCATCATCACCCCCTGGAAGGCAGCCAGCAACGCGCCCACCACCGTCTCCGCACCCCCGCGCACCTGCCCAAACGCGGAGAGTGAAGCGTGGACGATGACCGGCCTCCCCGGCTCAATCGCCAGGTTGTTGAAGGTGGAGAGCAATTCCCGGAAAGAGAGCATAGGCAAGCCTAAGCCATAAGCTCGAAGCTGTGAACCAACCTGAGTGGCGGATAACGCATTACGCCTCACGCCTTACGAAAAGCGTAAAGCGTAAACGTAACGTGTAGCGCACGCCGCACCTGACACCTGCATTGTAGTGCTTTTGATTCACTTGTCAACAATGGTAGCGGCTGTAAAGTAAGTGACAGGGGTTATGCACTTCATGCCTGCTGTTGCTTGCGTCATTCTGAGCGACCGGCTGTTTGTGTCATTCTGAGCGACAGCGAAGAATCTCAGCGATGGTGGGGGGGATTCTTCGGGCACTTCGTGCCCTCAGAATGACGGGGGACGGATGACCGGGGACGGGGGACGGTTGTTCGACGCGTGGTTATTGGGGGTCGGGGCGACCGGCCGGTCGCCCCGACAGTCGCCCCGACGGTCGCTGTGCTCCCGGATTCTTCGGTCGCTGCGCTCCCTCAGAATGACAAAAGGGGCGTGTGGCATTCCGGCAGAGTTTACGCAGGTGCTCATAGTGGCGAGTGTCAGCGAAACCCGCCCCGCCATCACTTATTCAGTGACCACTACCTCAACAATGATCGGGGGCGTCGGGTTGCGCGTCGAGAAAAATGACCGGCGAGGGGGGCGGCGTTTGGGAGGCGCACAACGAGAGCGTTTTTTCGATCACAGCCTGGGATTCCCGCTGGTATACCAGCGCGGCAACGTGGATGCCGTCGGGGACAAGCTCCTGCGCGGCCGCGCGGGCCAGCGCGAGCACGCCCGCGGCCGCAGCCCGGTAGGCAGCGTAGTTCGGCTGCGTGCTGGTCTGGACCAGGTGCAAGATCAGGCCGCCGCTTTCCCGGCTGCGCATCACCCGGCCAGCTACCTGGGTGAGCAGGAAGGCCGCGGTCAGGTTGACCTCCAGCGTGCGCCGCCACTCCCATTCGTCCATCTTCAGCAAAGCGCGGCGGGGCGTCACCCGCGCGGTGTGGACGAGGAGGTCGATGGTGCTGCCATCGTCTTCGATCTGGTTGAGCATGGCCTGGAGGGGAAATTTCTTGGATACGTCGGCCAGGTATTCGCGCGCCCGTCCCCCTTTTTGCGTGATGTGTTGCACGGTCTGGGTGAGATTGTCGGGATTGATGTCGTTGGCCGCGACGGCCACGCCCTGGGCGGCCAGGGCTTCGGCAATCGCCCGCCCGACCCCGCGCCCGGCGCCGGTGACGAGGGCGGTTTTGCCGGCCAGGGCGGGTTGGGAAGCCGGTGATGGGGAGGGCCGCGCTAACAGGTCGAGCACCTGCGCGGCCGTGACGCGCAGGATGTCGGCGGGGTGGAGACGCACGAGCGCGTTGCCCGCGCCGCCGCCAGCGTACACCTGCTCGTGCACCAGCACACCGGGGTCCAGCAGAGTCGGGATCGGCTGGGGGTGGCCGAAGGGGGGCACCGCGCCGGCCGGGTAGCCGGTGATGCGCAGCACAGCGTCCGCGGCCGCGAGTTTGACGCGTTTGCGGCCTACGCGGTAATGCGCGGCCAGTTTGCGGCGGTCGATCCGGGCCGTGCCACAGGCCACCGCGAGCACGGGTTCGCCGCGCACCAGAAAAAGCACGGATTTGACGATCTGATCGGGCTGCGCGCCCACGGCCCGGGCCGCGGTTTCCACCGTCGGGGTGGGCGCGTCGAGATGCAGGATTTCTGCCCGGATAGCATGGGAATCCAAAAAGGCTTGCAGATCGGTGGGGGTGAGCATCTTACTCGTTGTGCCCTTTCGTTTCGGCCCCTTCCTGCTCGGGCCCGTTTTCCCGGCTTTTGCGGATGTTTTCCAGGCTGTCTTCTTGGTGATCGGCCAGGAGGATGGTGACCTTCCCCTGTGTGATGTGTTGGAGTGTCATACCTGCTTTGGTCCCCTCGGGAGAGGTGAGCGCCTGGCGAGCGGCTTCGGGGGTGTCGAAATACAGTTCGTGAATCAGCAGGCAGGTGTAGGGGCCGTACAGGTGCTGGGCGACCCGGCTGGTGACCTCCCGGCGCACGCCGGGCATTCGTTCGGCCCAGTACAGAAAGTCGGGCCAGCCCTGCTCGAAAGTTTCCTCAGGTGTCTGGGATGCGACCAGAATGACAAGTTTGTGCATCGTGCCTCCGGCCCGCGCGTGTGGTTGGCTGCGGGATGGGAATGATTATACCCGCGTGTTGTAGGTTGGCGGCGGTTATGGTATGATTTTGGGCGATCCAGATATGGAAGGGGAAGGCTTGGATCAAAAACCGCTGGCTTCAAAGAAGCCTGGTGGCATTCAAGGAAGAAGCATGGACGATAAGATCACCATCATCGAAGGCCCGCCCCCCACTTTCGAAGCTGTACACGACGGATGGATTCTGGGGTTGAGCGACAGCCCCAACCTGGCCGACCTGGCCCTGACTCGCTTGCGCACCTTCAACGGCCCTGCACTGGTCGAGCGTTGCCACCGTGCCTGGCGCAACAATCAAACCATCGATCTGGAATACCGTACCCCGGACGGGCTGCACCAGTACGCGCAAATCGTGGCTGCTCAGAGTGTCGAAGTAGAAGAAGGCGACCTGCTGCTCTTGTGGGTGCGCCTGCCTAGCGACGGCCTGGAACTGGAAATCGGTTACGAAGACGACTTCGACGACGAGGACGATCTGGACTCCCCCTTTTAATGGCAGTACTTACGCAGTTGGTGAACTCAAGGACGGGTTTGGTGTCATTGCGAGCACCCGAAAGGGTGCGCCTGCCCCGAGCGTAGCGTGGGGGAAGCAATCCCCTACCTCGTGGAGGAGATTGCTTCGGCGGGCAAAGTTTACGCTGAACAAATTGAAGTGCCCGCCTCGCAATGACACCACAGGCATGAACTGCGTAAGTCCTATTAATGACAGAAGTTATGCAGTTGGTGAACTCAAGGACGGGTTTGGTGTCATTGCGATTAAAACCATTGGGTGCTCTCGAACAGGAAAAACGCTGCTTCGCAATGAGACGCCTGAGTGGTTGCCACAAACATTGAAGTTCTACGGTTACATGTAGGAGCGACGTATGTCCGACGAAAACATCCTGCTCAGCGAGCTGCAAGACGGTGTGTTGACGCTGACTCTCAACCGGCCCAAGGCCAACGCGTTCAATTTTGCGTTGATCAAAGCCCTGCGCGGGGCACTCAAGCAGGCCGCCAGAGACGATGCGGTGCGTGTGGTGGTGTTGACCGGCGCGGGAAAAATCTTCAGCGCGGGGCAGGATATCAGCGAGTTCGGGGAGGGGGAGGGGGGAGAACAGCTCTCTTTCCGCCAACACCTGCAAAAGACGTATAACCCGCTGGTCTTACAGATGCGGCGGTTGGACAAGCCGATCATCGCGGCGATCAACGGCGCGGTGGCGGGTGCGGCGTTGGGCGTGGCGCTGGCGACCGACCTGCGCATCGCGGCGGACACCGCCCGCTTCGTGGTCGGCTTTTTGGGTATCGGGCTGGCCCCGGATTCTGCGGTCTCGCTACTGCTGCCGAAGTTGATCGGCCTGGCGCGCGCTGCGGAGTTCACTTTTTCCAACCGGCCGATCAGCGCGCAGCAAGCCCTGGAGTGGGGGCTGATCAACCGGGTGGTGCCCGCGGATCAACTGCGCGGCGCGGCCGCGGCCTGGGCTGCGGAACTGGCAAAAGGGCCGGTGCGCGCCATGGGGCTGGCTAAACGTGACTTCAACAAAGCCATTTTGCCCAACCTGGAAGAGGTGCTGGATTACGAGGCGCACATTCAGGAGATCGCGGGGCACGCCGCGGAACACCACGAGGGGGTGGCCGCGTTCCGGGAGAAGCGCGAGGCCAGGTACGTCTGAGCAATCATTTTCATAGCAAAATTACCGCCGCGGCCAGTGTGATGAAAAAGCCGCCCACCCCCAGCGCGGCGAGGGCCACACTGCTCCCCTGACGGCGGTCTGCCAGCGTGATCAGGGGGAAAATCCCTTCCGGCCTGAGCAGGGGGCCGGCAAACCAGGTGAACGCCACGCCGCCCACCAGCCCGCCGACATGCCCCCAATTGTCGATACCCGGCTGCAGGCCGATGAGCAAGTTAATGATGCCCAGGTAGACGATGCGGTTGAGAATGGCGCGTGCCCGCGCGCCGAACAGCTCGCGATTCTGGTAGACAAACACCCCCTGCGCACCGAACAAGCCGAAAATTGCCGTGGAGGCGCCCAAAGAAGGGGCCGCGGAAAACGCCAGCGATCCCACGTTTCCGGCAAAGCCGCTCAACACGTAGAGCAAAAAATAGCGCGAGTGCCCAAAATGACGCTCCAGTTCCGGCCCGATGACGTACAGGGCGTACATATTGAAGCCGATGTGTAGCACGCCGCCGTGCAACAGTATGGGGGTAAACAGCCGCCAAAACTCCCCGGCTGCGATGCGCTCGTTGATTTTCATCCCCAGGGCAGCCGGGAGGTCGAAACCGAGCAGAGCATTCGATCCTACCTGCGCCAGAAAGACCAGAATGGTGACCACCAGGATGGTGTACGTGACCCAGGGGGTGTTGCCTCTGGGACGGTAGACCACCTGCGGCCGCGGGGGGGGCGGCTGCTGCGGGGTGGGGCCGGCCCCGAAGGGTTCGTCGGTCCGGTACGGCGGGAGGGCGTTTTCGCCAGAGCCGGCTGGGGGAGGAAAAGGGGCCTGATTCAAATGACAACCTTTCGATGGTGTACGCGATGGTGTTCGCTTTGAATGATCGCCAGGATGATATCCACGGTTTCATCCAATTTGTCTTCTGCGTTGATCACCACGTAGTCGAATTCCTGGATGCGCTGCAACTCTTTACGGGCCATGGCGATGCGTAAGTTGAGTCCTTCGGGGGTCTCGGTATGGCGTTTTTGCAGCCGCCGCACGAGTTCTTCTTCGGTGCGGGTGGTGAGGAAGATGAGCAGCGCCTCGGGGTAGAGTTTGCGGATGGTGGCCGCGCCCTGCACGTCCAACCGCATGACCACGTCTTTGCCGCTGGTCAGGGCTTCCCGCGCCTGTGCTTTGGGGATGCCTTTATAGTCGTTGTAAACGTACGCGTATTCGATCAACTCATCTTGTTCGATCATGCGGGCGAATTCTTCGTGTGTGACGAAGAAGTAGTCAACGCCGTGTACCTCTCCAGGGCGAATAGGGCGGGTAGTGGCGGTGACGACGAAATGAATAGGCAGGCCGCGCGCCTGCATCGCCCGAACCACAGTGTCTTTTCCCACGCCCGAGGGGCCGGAGATGACGATCAGCAATGGCTGCGGGGAGAAATGAAAGGTGAATCCTTCGTTCATGGGATGGGAGTGGGTAATTGGGTAATTGGGTAATTGGTAATTGCATCCTGAGCGGAGGGCGGCGTAGCCGCTCGTAGTCGAAGGATGGGGGGGTGAATTGTGAATTGTGAATGGTGAATTGTGAACGGTTAATTGTGAATTGGGGATTGCATCCTGAGCGAAAGGCGAACAAAGTTCGCTTGTAGTCGAAGGATGGGTATTGGGTGGCTTATGGCCTACAGCTCATACCAACGGCCAGGGATACGGACGCGAGTGCTCCGGCGGGTAGGGGAAAACCCTGGCAGCCAGCAGTTGGTCGGTGCGATGGACGAGTGCAGCGAGTTCTCGGGGGGAAAGATATTGTCCCAGGGTATCGAACGGCTCGGAGGGCGGGGTCAGCTTTTCTCGAAAGCGTTGAATATCCCGGCACAATTCATCCGGGATGTTTTGTCCGGCAAAGTCCCAGATGACTGTGCGTAGTTTCGGCTCCTCGTGAAAACAGACGCCGTGATCGATGAGCCAGAGACGGTTTTCCCGGTCGATGATCACATGCCCGCCCTTTCTATCCGCGTTGTTGATCAGCACGTCGAAAAGCACTACCGGGCCCAGCCGCTGGCGATCCTGAGGGCGGAAATTGAAGTAGTGATACTCCGGATCGTGTTCCACAAAGAGCTGCAAGGAACCCGCGCCCAGCGGGCCGGATTCTCGATAGATGGTGGGGGGCACCATCTTCCAGCCGAGCATTTCGCTGACCAGATAAG
Source organism: Anaerolineales bacterium (assembly GCA_027019845.1). Taxonomy (GTDB): domain Bacteria; phylum Chloroflexota; class Anaerolineae; order Anaerolineales; family JABWBV01; genus JALUWE01. The sequence goes on from JALUWE010000222.1 coordinate 6,495, forward strand.
CAGCCACCTCGCGCTTTGCCAGGGAAGCGCGCGGAAAATCCCACAAAGGACGCTCGCCCCGGATGGGTTTGTACACCGCGTCGATTTCGTGTTCTTCGAGACGCACCTTTGTGAGCAGGGTGTAGTTCGATCCCCAGAGGAATTGCCCTTCCAACGAAATTTCGCCGTTTTTGAGAATAGAAAGATAGGAATTAGCGCTCATTCACCAAGTTCGCAGAAGTTCAATGTCTGAACTTCTCGGCCATCGCGGTTGAACACATATGACATTAAACGGAATGGACAAGCGGTTTACGACTTTACGCTGGATGGCCATTCTTTTTGGCGCAAAAATGCCCTTCTTCGGGATCGATGGGCGCGCCGCATTGAGGACAGAGCGGACGTCCACGCGAGGCGACCTCTATGCCCCAATGGGCCAGCGCGCGCAGCTGCGAGCGGCTGCACCAGAACCGTATCGCTCTGATTTCTTCCGGGTCCTGTCCTTCGGTCATGATTTCGCGAGTCACCAACACGACCAGGTCGCTGTCCACGTCGTAGCCCAGGGCAAGCTCGCCGACGCGGAACAAGGGGTCCACAGGGGGGTGGATGTGCATTTTCTCTTCTACGTAATCGGAAGATGCCTCCGGAAGCTCGGGGAAACGGGCCTGGATTTCAGCCAGGAATTGCTCGATTCCCACGGCAAGTTGCTGAATCTGAAATTTTTCGACGATTAAAGTGATTGTGCGCGTCTCTTGTTGCGCCTGAATGTAGAAAACGCGTTTTCCGGGCGGGCCAATCGCGTCGGTGGTGATGTGTGTGACAGGGCGAAAATCGATTTCTTGGGGCATGGTTGGGGGGAGGAATTGTGAATGGGGAATTGTGAACGGTTAATTGTGAATTGGGTGTTGCGTTCTGAGCGGAAGGTGAATGGAGTGGGCCTGAAGTCGAAGGATGGGGGGTGGGTATTGGGTATTGGGTAATTGGGTAATTGGGTAATTGGGTAATTGGGTAACCTAATTCCTATTTCACGAGTTTGCAACCTGAGACCTCACACCTTGCACGCGGGAACGTTGGGGTGCTGAGGGGGATTGGGGCGGACAGGCATATTGACAGGAGTTATGCAGTGCATACCTGCTGTTGCCCCTGTCATTCTGAGCGACAACGGGAGCGAAGAATCTCGCTTGCGGTGGGGGAGATTCTTCGGTCGCTATGCTCCAGATTCTTCGGGGCTGACGCCCCTCAGAATGACAGGGATTGTGTGGAGCTTACGCAGGTGCTCGTAAACCCATACCTGATTTCATCAACTGCGTACATCCTGATGACATTGAATGTCACATGTCGCATACCGCACACCGCGCCTAACACCTGAAAGTATACCAGACTCATTTCCGCCGCCTGCGGCGAGGTTTCCATTGTGAGGAAAAGTCCAGAGAGTAATTCAAGTTGACTAACACGGCGTGATCGGCTTGAAGGTGCAGGGTGGTGATCGAGGCCGGGGCGACCATCAGCCGCTGAAAAAGGTCGAGCGACAATCCCAGGTAGTAGGCCGCAGCCAGCTTGATCAGGTCGCTGTGGGAAACGCACACGATCAGGTCTTTGGGCTTGTGCTCTTTACGCAACAATTCGAGTTCCTGGACGATGCGTTGCTGCGCCTGGGCGAAGGTCTCGCCTTGGGGGAAGCGCATCAGCGAGGGGCGGGTCTGGACGATGCGCCAGAGTTTGCGCCTGCGCAGGGTTTTGAGCGTCTTGTCTTGCCAGTCGCCAAAATCCACCTCCAACAGACCGTCGCGTGTGACCACCGGCAGGCCTTTGGCCTCGGCGATGGGCTGCGCGGTCTCCACGGTGCGGTCGAGCGGGCTGCTGTACACCGCTTTGATGGGCGCGTTTTGCAGCGCCTGGGCCAGCATGTGTGCCTGTTTCCGGCCCTTTTCGTTCAGATGAACGCCGGGCAGCCGTCCTGCCAGACGCCCTTTTTTGACGTAGTCGTTTTCACCGTGACGGATGAGGAGGATGATGGGCATGGGGTTTGAGTGGGGGGGTGGGTAATTGGGTAATTGGGTAATTGGGTATTGGTAATTGGGTAATTGGGTAATTGGGTATTGGTAATTGGGTAATTGGGTAATCCAGTGCCTGATTCTCGTCATAATCTGCGGTCGCCTACTCCTTACTTCTTACTCCCTACTCCTTACTCCCTACTCCCTACTCCCCCTCTTCTATGCCTGCTCTTGATCTCGCGAATCTCTTCTTCTGACAGGTCGGGGAGGGTTTCGGTTTGGGTGATGTTGAGGGCGGCGCGTTGGGCCGCGCGCCATTGTTCCAGGCGTTGGGCGATCTCGGCTTCGTAGCCCTGGTCAGAGGGCCGGTAAAAGTAGCGTCCGAGCAGCTCGCGCGGCAGGTATTGCTGGGGGAGGAAGTGATCCGCCGTGTCGTGGGGGTACTGGTAGTCTTTGCCGTGCCCGAGTGCGTGGGCGTCGCGGCTGCCATCTTTCAGGTGGGTGGGAACTTCGACCTTGCCTTCCCGTTCGATCAGTTCAAAGGCTTTGAAGTAATGGGTGGCGGTGTTGGATTTGGGCGCGGTGGCGAGGTACAGGGTGGCGTGTACGATGGGGTAAATACCCTCCGGCAGGCCGACATAGTCGAAGGCCTGCGCGGCGGCGGCAGCGATCACCAGCCCGTTAGGGTCGGCCATGCCGATGTCTTCGCCCGCCAGGATGATCAGGCGGCGCAGGATGAAGCGCGGGTCTTCGCCCGCGTAGAGCATTTTGGCTAACCAGTAGAGGGCCGCGTCCGGGTCGCAGCCGCGCACCGATTTGATGAAGGCCGAGATGGTGTCGTAGTGCGCGTCGCCGTCTTTGTCGTACAGCACCGCGCGGCGCTGGATCGATTCTTGGGCGACCTCCAACGTGATGTGGATCACGCCCGCCTGGTCTGGCGGGGTGGATTCGACGGCCAGTTCCAGCGCGTTGAGCGCGTTGCGCGCGTCCCCGCCCGCCACGCGGATCAGGTGCGCGAACGCGTCTTCGTCCACGCGCACCTGCCGGTCGCCGTACCCGCGTTCGGGGTCGGATAAGGCACGTTCGAGCAGGGCGCGCACGTGGTGGTCTTCCAGCGGTTTGAACTGGAAGATGCGCGAGCGCGAAACCAGCGCGCCGATCACCTCGAAGTACGGGTTTTCGGTGGTCGCACCGATCAGGGTGACGGTGCCGTTTTCGACGTGGGGGAGCAGCGCGTCTTGCTGGGCTTTGTTCCAGCGGTGGACTTCGTCTACAAACAGGATGGTGCGCTTGCGGTACAGCCGCCGGCGTTCGACGGCCTGTTCGATCACTTCGCGCAGCCGTGCCTTGCCGTCCAGCACCGCGGAAATGGTCTCGAAATGCGATTGGGTGTGGTTGGCGATCACCATCGCCAGCGTGGTCTTGCCGGTACCCGGCGGCCCCCACAGGATGATGGACGAGAACAGCCGGTCGGCCTCGATGGCGCGGCGCAGCAGCCGCCCCGGGCCGACAATGTGTTCCTGACCGGCGAATTCCTCCAGGGTGCGCGGGCGCATACGCGCGGCCAGCGGGGCTTCGGATTTCAAGCGTTCCTGAAGGGCGTGATCGAACAAGTCCATAGCGGGATTCTATCATGTTCCGGCGCAAATCCCCTCCTGCCGGTGTGAAAACAAGATGTACCCGTAACTTTTTCCCAAAATTCTCAACATTCCTAAATGAACGTTGGAGATCATGATGACCATCCCCCCGAAAAGTTTGCCGTCTGCTGGCGGGCAATGGGTTGCCCCGCGTTTTGGGCGTTGGATACCCGATTGGCTCAGTGAAGCCCTGCGCTTTCTGGCCGTTGGGGTGTTGAACACCCTGTTGGACGCGGGACTGTATTTTGTGTTTTCCGGCTGGGTCTGGGTGCTACCGGCGCAAAAAGTGTTTGCCAAAAGCCTTTCGTATTCGGCGGGCATCCTCAACAGCTTTTTTTGGAACCGCGCCTGGACCTTCAAATCCCGGGTCGATCCTGTGAAGGCTTTACTGCCCTTCGCGGCCGCGAATCTGTTCGCGTTGGGGATCAACGTCGGGATCATGCACCTGGCTTTGAACGTGATCAGGGTGGACGAGCGCATCGCCTGGCTGCTTGCCACAGCGGCCACGTTTGTGTGGAATTTCACAATCAGCAAGTTTTACGTTTTCAGTGCCAGGCCGCCGTTACCACAGGGGGAGTGAAACGATTTGAAATACCGGGACCTGATTGCAGTTCCCTGATCTTATCCCTGACATAGTGAGACGCCGTCACCTCAGGCCGACATCACAAACGCCGCTTCTGGTAATGTGTGTTGGTATGGCGTGACGACCGGTATCCGCGGTTATAATTTGGGACAACACATCCAACAAACGCACAAAGCTGCTAACGACCGATGGAATCCTTACCCATAACTTTTCACTTCGTTCAACGACAAATTAAACGAAGTGATCATGAAACGCTACGCTGTCGCTTTTCTTTTCTGTCGTCCCTTTTTTGGGGCCGATTCACGCAATCCAGAACGTCTCCATGGGTAAGAAGCTGGATGATCGCAACGCGCAGCCTGTTATCGGGGCGGATCCCCTTCGCACGTTACCAGAAGAAGCCTTCCACAACCCGCCAGTTACAAGGCAAGGAAATGGGGGCGGGCGGCTCGGGTCGGCCGCGCTTCGACGAAAAGGAAGCCCTGAAAGGCCTCAGGGCATTCGACCCGGAAGTGATTACGCATGTACACAACCACTTTTACCCCGAAATTTATCGCTATGCCCGCTACCGGCTCAGCGATCCGACCCTGGCAGAAGACCTGGCCTCCGAGGTCTTCGTCCGGTTGCTGGAATCTTTCGATGGCGGCGGCGGGCCGCGCAAATCTCTGCGGGGCTGGCTGATGGGGACGGCCTCCAATCTGGTCAATGATTACTACCGCAAACAATACAAACACCAGACCGAGGCACTCTCCGATGGCCTGGAAGCCGACCTGCCGGGACCAGGCAAGATTTTCGAGATGACCGAGCAACACGACCAGGTGCGAGCAGCCCTGGCAAAACTTACCCAAGATCAACAAAACGTGCTCGCCCTACGCTTTGGCGCAGGATATTCCCTGGAAGACACCGCCCAGGCGATTGGCAAGAAAGTCAACGCAGTCAAACAATTGCAGTTTCGTGCGCTGGCCGCCTTACGCCGACACCTCGGTGAGAAAACACACTAAAGATGGAACACACCGGTAAACGCCCGAACGTCCCACTGATGGACGCTTTAGAAGAGAGCCTGAGGGCCATGCAGCAGGGGGCCAGCATAGAGGCCTGCCTGCAACGGTACGCCGAACAGGCCGAAGAGCTGCGGCCTTTGCTGCAAGCCGCCCAAATGGCCCAAAGCCTGCGCGTCGAGGAAATCCCCGCCGCTGCGCTGAACCGCAGCCGCACCCGCGTACTGGGCCGCGCCGCGCAGCTGCGCAAGAAATCGACCCGCGGCTGGTTTGCGCGTTTACCACGCCTGGCGTTCAACCTGGCGGCTGCGGTGATCGTGCTGGTTGTCGGGTTGTTCAGCCTGAATTCAGCCTCTGCACAGGCGCTGCCAGGCGATACCCTGTACCCGCTCAAATTATCCATCGAAAACCTGTGGCTGCGGACAGCCGCCAGCCCGCAGGCACGCCAGAACCTCGAAACCGCGTTCCAACAACGCCGCATTGAGGAAGTTCGCCAACTGCTGACCCTCGGAAGGGAAGAAAACGTACAATTCCAGGGGGTGCTGGTCAAACAACAGACCGTTCCCGGTACGACCACACAACGCTGGACCGTCAGCGACATCGAAGTCACCCTCTCAGCCGAGACCGAGGTGGTGGGCGAGATCAAAATCGGGATGCTGCTCGAAGTCCAGGGCGTAACCCAACCCGGCCAGGGCGTGCTCGCCTCCGTGGTGCGGCCGCGCGCCTATGCTTTCATCGGCGTGGTCGAGCAAATAGCCGCCGCACGCTGGCAAATCGGCGGGCAACAGGTGGCAATCCTGCCTACCACCCAGATCGATGCCGGGATCGGGGTGGGTGACACCGTGATGGTATTGGCAAGTTATGACGATCAGGGCGGAATCTCGGCCCGCGCCATCCTGCTGACCCAGCCATCCGAACCGGATACCGAGACCACCCCCACACAAACGCCGCAGCCCACCACATCTCACACCCCC
>JALUWE010000223.1 GCA_027019845.1 Anaerolineales bacterium
AATTCAGGTTCGGCCAGTTGCTCGCGGGTCAGCAGGCGGTCGGCGAGGGGGGTTTCTCCGAAGGCCAGCACGGTTTCCAGGCGGTTCGAGCCGCACGACCGGCAGGCTGTTTCGTTGGTGTGGATTTTGTCCATGTTTTTCAGACGGATTGCGGCACGCGCCAGCGGAGGGAGGCGTCCAGGCGGCCTTCGCTGAGCAATTTTTTGATGTGGTGGATGCGGCGGTAGCGCGGCCCCTCGAAATCTTCGACGCGGATGCCGACGCGGCGGTAGGCTGCGAGCAGTTCTTCAGCGCCCTTGCGGGCTGTCCATTGGGGTTTGTATTCGGGCAGGGTGCGGGCGAGTTTGCTGCTGTCTACGCGGTAGGTGCGTTTGTCGGGGCCGGCGCCTTCGGCGTATTCCACGCGGCTGCCGGGCACCACCTCGGCGACGATCTCGGCCAGTTCGCTGATGCGGTAGTTTTCTTCGGGGCGGCCTACGTTGAAGGCCTCGTTGTGTACCAGTTCGCGCGGCGCGTTCAGCACGGCCAGGAAGGCCAGGGACATATCCCGGATGTGTACCACGGGACGCCAGGGGGTGCCGTCGCTTTTGAGGAAGACCCGGCCGGTGGTGTAGGCCCAGGCGACCAGGTTGTTGAGCACCAGGTCGAAGCGCAGGCGGGGGGAGACGCCGTAGGCAGTTGCGCTGCGCAGGAAGGTGGGGCTGAAGTGGTCGTCGGCCAGTTTGGAGACGTCTTGTTCCACCATCACTTTGGAGCGGCCATAGGGGGTGACGGGGTTGAAGGCCGAGTTTTCGTCCAGGATGTCGTCGCCAGCCGCGCCATAGTTGCTGCACGAGGAGGAGAAGATGAAACGCTGCACACCAACCTGCTTGGCGAGCTTTGCCAGGCGCACGGAGGCGCGGTGGTTGATCTCGTAGGTCAGCTCGGGGTTGAGGTCGCCTAGCGGGTCGTTGGACAGCCCGGCCAGGTGAATGATGGCCTCGAAGCCTTCCAGGTCGCTGGCCTGGACGTCGCGGATGTCTTTTTGGATGGCGGGGAAGGGAGGGGTTTCGATTTCCTCTCCGAAGGTGGAGCCCTGGTACAGGTTGGTGTCCAACCCGGTGACTTCATGCCCGGCTTCCAGGAGCATGGGGACCATGACGGTACCGACGTAGCCGTTATGGCCGGTGACGAGAACACGCATTGTTGCACCTCGAGATGTGGTTTGTAGACCTGTGAAGTCTCGCAGACCTCACAGGTCTCAACAGTTAATCTTCCCAGATTTTCCAGGGGGCGTTGCCTGTGGCCCACATGGTTTCCAGGATGTGTTTTTCGCGCAATGTGTCCATACATTGCCAGAAGGATGTGTGGCGGTAGGCCATGAGTTGTCCATCGGCGGCCAGGCGTTCGAGGGGTTCGCGCTCCCATTGGGTGTCGTCGCCTTCGATGTAGTCGAAGACGCCGGGTTCGAGCACGAAGAAGGCGCCGTTGATCCAGCCTTCGCCGATCTGGGGTTTTTCGGCGAACTCGGCCACGCGGTCGCCGTCGAAGGTGAGGTGGCCGTAGCGGGCCGGGGGCCGGACGGCGGTCAGGGTGGCCAGTTTGCCGTGGGCGCGGTGGAATGCGAGCAGTTCGCGCAGGTTGACGTCCGAAACGCCGTCGCCCCAGGTGAGCATGAAGGTGCTGTTGCCCAGGTAAGGGGCCAGCCGCTTGATGCGCCCGCCGGTCATGGTCTCCAGGCCGGTGTCGATCAGTTCCACGTTCCAGTCGGGGCGGTAGCCGCCGTGGGGGGTGACTGTGCCGGAGCGCAGGTTGACGGTCAGGTTGCCGTTCAGCGCGGCGTATTCGGTCATGTATTTTTTGATCACCTCGCCTTTGTAGCCCAGGGCGATGACGAAGTCTTTGAAGCCGTAATACGAGTAGTGCATCATGATGTGCCACAAGATCGGGCGTCCGCCGATTTCGACCATCGGTTTGGGTCTGATGGTGGTTTCTTCTGCCAGGCGTGAGCCTTTGCCGCCAGCCAGGATTGCGACTTTCATGGGAGGGTCTCCTGGAGTTTGAGTTTGGGATTCGAGTTTAAGTTGGGAGTTCAGGTTGGTGCATCCTGAGCGGAGGGCGAATGGAGTTCGTACCGAACTCCGTTCGCTCGAAGTCGAAGGATGGGGTCTTGTCCTGAGTAAAAAAGGTTCGAGTTTGGGTTTTGATGGGGGGCTTTCGCGAGACCGAAGGGCAGCCCGCGATTAGCGTATCTCAGCCGCAAATTTAGGGGTATGGCGTAAAGGTACTAAGCGGCAAAATCCTGGAGCGGAGGCTTCCCCTCGGCCACCGTTTCCTACAAATCCGCTCAGAATCCGCAAGCGCGGCGCACGGCATGGTAACATGGTGTACGCACTGGTGGTGAATGGCGGTGTGGCGGCCGTTTACCCCACATCGCCTCCCTGGCTGGTTTGTTCCCATGCTTTTCATCATCGTTGCCCTCCTCGCTCTTCTTCTCCCCGGCCTGGCGTGGCTGGTATGGTGGGGCGCGCGCAAAGAGAGGCTGGACCCGGCCTCCGCGCTGGCCGATGCCACCGGCATCAGCCTGGCAATCGCGGCCCTGATCGGGTTGGGCACCTTTTATTTGGGCGGCCTGGCCGCCTGGGTGGTGGTAAGCGGGTATGTGCTGGCCGCGGTGCTGGTGTTGATCGGGGTTTGGAGGTTGGGAGTGGCGGGTAGCGAATCGTGTATTCACCGTTCGCCATTCACCATTCACTACGCACCCTTCCTCCTCTTCGCTGCCCTGATCGCCTTTCGTTTTTACCAATCCCGCACCCTGGTGTTGCCCGCCTGGGTGGATTCGC